>LKMY01000100.1 GCA_001564205.1 Nanohaloarchaea archaeon PL-Br10_U2g5 | reverse complement strand
GTCGGCTCCCTGCTTGGGATCCGAAAAGTCGTTCCGGAGCCCGGGGTCACACTCATACACGCGTTAACACGGTTCGTACACAAAGCGTTTTCGTTCGATTGGCCATCGAACGGAACGAATTCGTGAGGCGGGTGTCCACCAGTCACTTAACCGGCTACAACCGCACCGCAACGGTTTCTTTCCCTCCTCCGCGATGGTGACGCCGTGACGACGCTCTGAGACGACCTCACCGGGATCGAGTTCGAGGAAGTGATGGTGGACGTGTCCAAGCCGTTGGAGAACCGAAAGCTGCTGGTCGCGCTGGGGGGCGGAACGCTGCTGCTTCTCGTGTTGCTGTTCGCGACGGTGTAGACACGTTGCCGAAGGCGTGGCTCGGCTCGGTAACTACTCGACGATACCCTCGTCGGTGATCACGGTGTCGATCATCCCGATCGGCGTCGCGTCGTAGCTCGGATTCTCGATCGTGACGCCCTCGACCGGCTCGCGCATCACCTCGACCGCGTCGCGGAACTCGTTTTCGAAGCGGAACTCCTCGATGGTCTTCGCGCCGGAACCGACGGCGGTAACGGGAACGCCGAGCTCTCGAGCAGTGACGACAAGCGGAAAGGTGCCGATCCGGTTGTAGTAGGTGCCGCCGGTGATACAAGTGATCCCCAGCAGGACGCGGTCGCAGTCTCGCAGGGCGTACCCCATCGCGCTGTCGACGACCATCCGGACGTCGACGCGAGACATCCCGGCGAGTACGCGAGCGCTCTTTCGGCCGAGCGTACGCGGACGCGCCTCAGTCACGTAGACGGTCAGGTGAGAGCCGTCTCGTACGGCGTTTTCGACAGCCTCCAGCACGGTCGTCGAGTAGTCGTGAATCAAGAGGGTGTCGCCGTCGTTGATGTGCTCCGCGGCGTTGGCCGCGGCTTCCCCTTTCGCCGTCTCGATGCCGTCGACGACCCGGTCGATCGTCTCTTCGAGAAGCTGTTTGGCGTCCTCGACGCCAGTCGGCTCGCCGATGATCGAGCGTTCGACCTCGCGCATCGCGTTGTGAAGCGCCGCGTGTGAGGGGTTCGAGCGGCGCAACACGCCCGCGTTGTGTTCGAGGTCACGCTCGAACTCGTCGACGGTCATATACTCGCGGTCGAGCAGCTCCGACAGCGACTGCGTCGCCTTCACGGCCACCGCCGACGTGCTGTGAGTCCGCATCGCCCGGATCTCGGCGACGGTCTCGTCGATCATACCCGAGGGTTGTTCCCCCAATTAAAAGGGGTTCCGGGGTTGACTCGGCGGCTCGACCCGACGACGCTCAGACCACGATCGGCGTGGATGTCGGCCGCGGCAGTAAGCCTCTTAACCACCGACCGTCAGAAGCAGACGGACATGTTGATTGCCGGAACTGTCGTCGCGGACCCCGAGACCGTTATTCCGAACGGCGCGGTCGTCGTCGAGGGAGCGACGATCGCCGCGGTCGGCGAGGGAGACGCGCTCCGTGAACGGTACCCCGATCACGACCGACGCGAGGCCGATCTCGTCGCGCCCGGTCTGATCGGGGGGCACGTTCACTCGGTTCAGTCGCTCGGGCGAGGGATCGCCGACGACGCCGAACTCCTCGATTGGCTGTTCGACGCCGTGCTCCCGATGGAGGCGGCGTTAGACGCCGATTCGACCCGTGCCGCGGCCGAGCTCGGCTACCTAGAGTGTCTCGAATCCGGAACGACGACGGTCGTCGACCACCTCTCTGTGAACCACGCCGACGAGGCGTTCGAAGCCGCGATCGAGACGGGGATCCGTGCGCGTCTCGGAAAGGTGCTCATGGACAAGCGGTCTCCCGAAGGACTCTTAGAAGAGACTGACGCCGCGCTCGCCGAGAGCGAGGCGCTCATTCGCGAATACCACGGCGCCGCCGAGGGTCGCGTTCGGTACGCGATCACCCCGCGGTTCGCCGTCACCTGCAGCGAGGCGTGTCTCCGCGGCTGTCGCGAGCTGGCCGACCGATACGACGGCGTCACGATCCACACCCACGCCAGCGAGAACCTCGACGAGATCGAGAGGGTCGAGGCCGACACCGGGAAGCGAAACCTCCGTTGGCTCGACGAGGTCGGACTCACCGGCCCAGACGTCACCCTAGCCCACTGCGTTCACACCGACGAGCGCGAGCGGGAGGTGCTCGCCGAGACCGATACGGTCGTCACCCACTGCCCGTCCTCGAACATGAAACTCGCGTCGGGGATCGCGCCGGTCCACGACTACCTCGACCGCGGGATCACGGTCGCGCTCGGCAATGACGGGCCGCCATGTAACAACACTCTCGATCCGTTCACCGAGATGCGGCAAGCGAGCCTGCTCGGAAAGGTGAACGCTCTCGACCCGACCCGCCTTCCGGCCGCGACGGTTTTCGAGATGGCGACGACGAACGGCGCTCGCGCGGCGGGCTTCGACCGCCTCGGCACGCTCCGAGAGGGTCAGCGCGCCGACGTGATCGGACTGACGACCGATCACACGCGGGCGACGCCGGTCCACGACCCGCTCTCGCATCTCGTCTACGCCGCTCACGGCGACGACGTCGTTTTCACAATGGTCGACGGAGCGGTCCGGTACGATGACGGCGAGCACGTCGGGATCGACGCCGACGCGGTTCGTCAGCGCGCGACGCATCACGCGAAGCGCGTCGTCGAAGAAGCGGGGATAGAGACGGCTTCCGGGCGCCGATCGACCACAAACCGATGACTCGAAAAAGGTCAGTGAATCGGTTAGCTCGGTGACTCAAGCGGACGCGACGGCTCGGACGATTTCGCCCACGTGATCGCGGTCGCAGAGTCGTTGAACGCCTCGGCGTCTACGTCCTCGATATCGATCGTCCGCTTCAGGTACCGCCGTTTCGAGCGTTCGCCGACGATGGCGAACCGAACCACGCCGCGGGCGACCGCGATCTGTGTGGACTCTCTGAGCGCTCGCCGACCGGCGTCGGAGCAGGGGCGACTCGTCCGCACGACGATCACGACGGCCTCGATCCGACGATCAGCGGTGACGGTCCGCCACCGATCGAGCAGCGCGTCGGCGTCGTCGGGGCTCAATCCCGTTCCGTGTGGGAACTCGACGACGAGTGTCGCGTCGTCGATCCGTGTCGCCCATCGCTCGCTCGATTCCATGCGAACCCATATCACATCTCTGAATATAAATATACGGACCAAATTATTGTGTTTGATATGTAGGGTTCGATACTGAGATCTGAAATCCATCTCAAACGCCGAGAATCTGGAGGGTTGCTTCCGACTGCCGATTCGATCGAGCAAACGACGATTTCGCTATCGAGAGTGAGAACCCGATACCGCGGAGAATTATCGATCGTTTGTCGTCTGTTGCACAGCAGATCCCACGCTGTTCCGACCAGTTACGTTGTTTGCTCCGCATCGCTTGCCACCGCGGTCACCGCCGCAACGACGGCCTCCGCGAGCGAGTCGAACGCCGCGTCTTCGGGAACGACATCGACATCGATCCCGTGCTCGGCGGCCGTCTCCGCGGTCGGCGCGCCGATCGCACCGACAACGGCGTCGTTCAGTCCGGTGAGCGCCTCCTCGTGAATGCCCCGATCGGCGGCTGCGTCGAGAAAGTGAACGACGGTGAGCGAGGAGGTAAACGCGACCGCGTCGAGTTCGCCCGTAGCGGCCAGCGACGCCGATTCGCCCGCGTTATCCGGTCGCGTCAGCCGGTATAACACCGTCTCGTTCACATCGGCACCAACCTCGCGAAGTCCGTCGAGGAGCACGTCGCTGCCGTGGTCCGAGCGCGCCACTTCGACGCGTTCGCCCTGGACCGCGCCGTCGAGGGCATCGACCAGTCCCGCGGAAGTGTACTCGTCGGGAACGATATCAACGGTCCAACCGGCGTCGCTTGCGGCCGCCGCGGTCGCAGGGCCGATAGCGACGAGGGTCGCGTCGCCCGGCTCCCATCCGGCTTCGGCGGCGAGTTCGACCCCCGTCTTGCTCGTGAGGATCACGTACGCAGCGCCCGTCGGGATCGCACCCGTTGGATCGACCGCGAGCATGGGGTCCGCGACTGGCTCGACACCGAGCGATTTCAGTAGCGTCACGGCGTCGTCGATCCGCTCGTCGTTCGGGCGAAAGACGGCGACTCGGGGTGTGCCGCTGTCGGCGGCGTCGATCCCGTTACTCGAATCAGTCCCCGTAGCCGTGTCACCCTCGCGAGTATCGGTCATGCGTCGTCACCCCGGTCGGGATTCGACTCGGTTTCGTCGATCCGCCCGTTTTGAACCGATGTCGACCCGCCGTCATCGAGGAACGCGAAAACCCGATCACGGGTGGCGGCCACGTCGCCGATCACCGTAATCGCCGGGGGCTCAATCCCCTCCTCGTCGCGGATGTCGACGATCGTGTCGAGCGTGCCCGTTGCGACTCGCATGTCTGGCCACGTCGCCCGCTCGACTAAGGCGACGGGCGTGCCGCCGTCGAGTCCGGCAGCGCGGAGTTCGGCGGTGTACGCCGGCAGCTTACCGACGCCCATCAACACGACGATCGTGCCGCCCGTCGCTGCGAGCGCCCCCCAATCAACTGCAGACTCGTCTTTCGTCGGATCCTCGTGACCGGTGACGAACGAGACGGAGGAGGTGTGATCGCGGTGGGTGACCGGAATACCGGCGACTGCAGGGCCCGCGATCGCTGAGGTGACGCCCGGTACGATCTCGAACGAAATCCCTGCATCAGCGAGGTGTTCGGCCTCCTCGCCGCCGCGACCGAATACAAATGGGTCGCCCCCTTTGAGCCGCACAACATGCTTGCCCTCGCGGGCCAATTCGACCAGCCGACGGTTCGTGTACTCCTGCGGCGTCCACTCGCCGCCGGCGCGTTTTCCCACGTCCTCGCGTTTTGCGGCCGGAATCTGCCCAAGGATCTTCGGACCCGGAAGCTTGTCGTGGAGTACGACGTCTGCCGACTCGATCAGCCGCGCCGCCTTCACCGTCAACAGGTCCGGATCGCCCGGGCCGGAGCCGACGAGGGACACTTTTCCCGCAGTGTCAGCCTCGTTCTCACGCGTGCGAGTCGGGGACGCGTCCGTCTCTCCGTCACTCATCGCTCTGTTCCGCCTCTTCGCTGGTCGGTTCCGGCTCGTCTCCCTCCTCGCGAGCCGGCTCGACGCCTTCCGTCTCCTCGCGCGCCGCCGCGATCAGGTCCGCAGCACCCCGGTCTGCTAAGTCTGCTGCGAACTCCTCGGCGGCTTTCGCGTGCGACCGGATCGGAAGGTCGCGGGTGTCGGCCACCTCTTCGGTGCCGTCCGTCGACAGCACGCGAACCCGCGTGTGGACGTGTTCGCCGCGGACGAACGCGGAAACGCCGATCGGGGCGACACAGCCGCCGTTGAGCTCGCCCAAGACCGTCCGCTCGACGGTGACCGCGACCCGCGTTCGCGGGTGATCGATCGTAGACCGGACGTCCTCGATCACGTCGGGATCGGTCGCGGTCACGGCGATGGCGCCCTGGCCGGCGGCGGGGACGAACTCCTCGCGGGGGAGCCGCGTCGTCTCCACGTCGTGGTACAGATCGGAGCGGCGAAGTCCCGCCTCGGCGAGGACGATGGCATCGTACTCCGTCTCGACTTTCCGCTCCATCGCCGATCGCTCGAGGTCGGAGAGCGAGTCAAACCACTCCTCGACGGTACGGTCGAACTCCTCGTCGACCTCGGCGGTGTCGCCCTCGTTAGTCTCGCTTCCGCCGCCTGTCTCGGCCGTCATCGCGCGGTCTTCTCCCGACGCGATCAGCCGACGCTCGTGTTCAGCCTGCAGTCCGGGCGCGAGGAGCTTCGCGATCCGGGTGTCGACGTTTCCGCGGAGCGGTTCGACGACCAGATCCGGCCGCGAGGCCTTGATCTGCGCGGTTCGACGAAGCGAACCGGTCCCGATGACGGCGCCAGCGGGGAGATCTGCAATCCCGAGCCCGTCAGGGTGGACGAGCACATCGCCCGACGGTGCGCGCTCGGGAACGCCGGCAACGACCATATCGTCCATCCCCTCGGTGGGGACGTCTTTCAGCGAGTGGACGGCGAGGTCGGCGTCGCCGGAGAGCACCTCCTCGTCGAGCGCGCGCACGAACGCGCCGGTCTTTCCGAGCCGATGGATCAGCTCGTCGGGAATCTGGTCACCGCGGGTCTCGACGCGCCGGAGTTCGACATCGCGGCGGCGGCTCGACAGGGCGTCGCGGACGGTTCCGGCCTGCCGGACGGCCAGATCCGACCCGCGAGTGGCGAGCCTGAGCGTATCGGTCATACTCGATGTGAGGTCCCCTGCGTTCAAAAGGGCATTAGTTCGCCTCGCCGAGCGGGGACGTGTCCGGTAAGCAGCTTCGCGAGTGGTTTTATTATCTTGCTTAACGTTAGTTCTCGTATGCCTGAAGAAGTCTTGTTCGAATCGGAGAGCAGTCGGAGCCGGGAAGAAATTGCTGCGTACCTCCGCACCGTTGCGGAGTC
>LKMY01000099.1 GCA_001564205.1 Nanohaloarchaea archaeon PL-Br10_U2g5 | reverse complement strand
TTCATCCAAATGATGATTGTCGAACTCGTTTGTGCGACACCCGATGGACTCGTTCGGGCGACCCTTGTCGAAGAAGACACAGTTATGCGGCTTCCTCCGCTACGGGCGCTCATGCCTACCAGTTACACTTCTGCCACGGGGTTCCGTTACGCCTCTCGCCTACTCCGACGATCCGAGTTATCGCAATCGGCCAACAACGAGGTCTGGGTATGCGCGTAATCGCCAAATTCGGCGGAACGAGCCTCGGTAGCGGTGACCGGATCGAGCGCGCAGCCGACTCCGTCGCCAACGCTGTCGAAGCCGGCCACGAAATTGCTGTCGTCGCGAGCGCGATGGGGTCGACAACAGACGATCTGCTTGACGACATCACCTTCGAGACGGACGATGCCGACCGCGCCGAGATCGTCTCGATGGGTGAGCGAACCAGCGTCAGAATGCTCAAAGCAGCGCTGTCGGTCCGCGATATCGACGCGGTCTTTCTCGAACCCGGTCACCCGGACTGGCCCGTGATCACGAACGAACTCGGCGAGGTCGACGTTGAAGAGACACGGAAACGGGCACACGCGCTTGCCAAGCGGCTCGACGGCGTCGTGCCGATCATCACCGGATTCCTCGCCGAAGATCATGACGGCAACGTCACTACGCTTGGACGCGGCGGATCCGACACCACTGCGGTCATGCTCGGGAACTACATGGACGCCGACGAGGTCGTCATCGTCACCGATGTCGAAGGCGTGATGACCGGCGACCCACGCGTGGTCGAGGGGGCTCGGAACGTCGGCCAGATCACCGTCGACGAACTGCGTAACCTCTCGTTCCGCGGCGCGGAGGTCGTCGCCCCGTCTGCGCTCTCATACAAAGACGAGGATCTCGCCGTTCGCGTTGTCCACTATCAACACGGCGACCTCCTGCGGGGCGGCACCCGGATCGAAGGGCAGTTCGAGAGCCTGATAGATATGCGCGAGGAGCCGCTCGCCTGCCTCACTATCGCCGGGCGCGCGATCCGAAACCGGTCGGGAATCCTCTCACAGCTCGCGGACGCTCTTCGTGAGGAGGAGATCAACATCGACGCAGTCGCTTCCGGGATGGATTCAGTCACATTTTACGTCGATATTGACGCGGCAGAGGCCGCCGAAGCACATCTTCACGAGGCCGTTGTCACTGACGAAGCGCTTTCTTCTGTGACTGTCGCCGATCCGATCGCCGTAATTCGCGTGACCGGTGGCGAGCTTCCCAATCAGTCAGGCGTCATCCAGGAGATTATCGCTCCGCTCGCGGACGCGGGAATCAACATCATCGACCTCATCACGAGCGCGACGTCGGTCGCGGTGTTCGTCGACTGGAACGACCGCGAAGAGTCGCTCGAAATCGTTCAGAGCCGCTTCGACTGATCCGCGCCGCCAGAATCGATCGTCTTTCTGCGCCGCCAGAATCGATCGTTTTCCCGCTCGTTCACTCGAGATCGTTCGGTTCGATCCGATATATTGTGGTCGGACGCCCCTCGAATCGCGGCCCCGATCCGACCGGTTTGAACCCGGCGGCCTCGACGCTAGGTCTTGACCCTTCGTCGTCCGGGATCACAACCTCAACGGTCAGTCCCTCCTGACTCGCAAATCGTTTCGGCTCCTCGAACAGTCGCTGAATCGCAGACCTATCACCGTCGAAATCCGTCACGTGAACGGCATCGCCGTGGACGTCGAACGCAACGAACCCCTCAACTGTCCCGTCGCTCGACGCTGCTTTTGACGCGCTGTTGGTATTACCGTCGGAAATCGCACCTCCGTCATCATCTGAGACGGCGACTCGGACCGACCGGCTATGAATCATGTTGACGACTGCGTCTCGTGGCCGATCGATGGCCGCTGCCAGCGTCTCGGCATCGGACTCAAGCGCGTCACGGATCCACATACTGCAGTTAGCTCGTCCGAGCGTATAAAATCGCCGTCCGCAACTATCTAGTTTTAAATGACCGGCGGACACAGAGACCCATATGAGCAAACCCACCAAGATCGTGCTCGGAACGATCAGCGTGTCGGCCGTTCTCTCGGTTCTCATCATCCTCTCGTACGTCTTCGGGTGATGTTTTCGTCCCGTCCGTTGGACGACGACCTCGAAGCGGTCCGCGACGCTCACGCGCCCGGATCGCCCGTCATCGATGTCGGTACCGATTTCGAAACGCTTCCCCCGGCAGTCGCGGAGGATATCGGCCTCTTCGTCGACGGGCTCTCGCCCGCGTCGTTTCCGGTCGAGTGGCTCCCCGATGACGTTCCTGAACTCCTCCGCACGTACGCGGGACCGGCGTTCACGATCGGGTTACCTGGTGACGGAACTGTCGTCCGAACGACTCAGACCGATCCCCACTCGGTCCTCGTCAAACGCCGCGCCGAAGGAACACCGGAGCATTTCCTCGCGATCCTGATCGCCGATCGACTCGTTCAGATCGGAGTTGATCCGACCCCCGGATCATTGCCAACAGATGCCAATTCGTCATCACATAACACCGTTCCGCTCCACCTTCCGGAGAGCTTCCTTCCGTTCTTTGGTGAGCGCTATCGCGAACTCGATGCTGCAATCCGGCGGCCGGATCCCGAAACCGGAGCATCGACGACGGGATACGGGCCGAACGACGTTTTCCAAATCGCGACTGCGTTGTTCGATGCGTGGGTCGGGTTATACACGCGAGACGTGTTCGCGTCGTGGGACGGAACCCATCCGCGACTGTTCGACGCGTGGAGTGACGCCGGCAACCGACTTAGCGGTCGCCTCGATGACTTGGCAGGGGAGGTCGCTCATGGCAAAACCGACTTTGCGAGCGCGACTGAGTACGCCTGCTCGGCTGTCCGACACGGACTCGACCTCCCAGCGCCGTTCACCGCGCTCGACACGGCGGCGTATCGCGACCGCGGCGCTCCCTATGCGGTGCGGTGGGCAGAGAAGACGTTCGAATCAATGGTCGACGACCTAGAGTAGTCCCCACGCAGAGTAGCCTCTACGCAGAGTAGCCACCTACTGTGCGGTGGTTAGAAATCGACGGTGACGTTGCCGTCGCCGTCGAGCTCGATGACGCCTTCGAACAGCTCCCGGAACCGGTCGAGCGTGGCGACCTCGTGAACCTCCTCGGAGAGATGAAAAATCCCGACCGCGTCGTGTTCGTGGAGGAGATCGAGAATCTCCGCGGCGGCGTCGAACACCGCGTCGTCGTCGGCGTAGTACGCCATCTCGGTGAGTGAATCGACGGAGACGCGTCGTTTCCCCTCGCTTTCGGTCAGAAACCGCTCGACTCGGTCGACGACTCCGTCGAGATCGTCCGGCGCCGAAACGTAGTAGACGTCGTCCGACGACCGCCGCGAGTAGCCCCGCTCTACCGAGAGCGTGTCGAGGATCGTCGCTTTCGTTTCGTCGACGTCGTAATACTCGAGCTTCTGTTCGACCTCGCGTGCGGTCGTCCGCGTGGACACCACGAGGAAGGCGTCCGTATCCGTCTTGAGAAAATCCGTATCGATGCGATCCGTCTCGCCGATGCTCGGGTGGACGAGAAGCAGCCCCGTCCCACCGGGAATCGTTTCGGGTCCGTTCTCGACGGCGAGATCGTAGTCCATATCGAGGAAAACCACCCGACGGACTTAATTCCCGCTGTCAGCGGTCTCTCGTGTACGGTGATCCAAGCAGAACGCCCCGCGCTCTGGCGAAGAGAGGATATCAGCCCTGACAGAGTTCGCGGAGCCGCTGTTCACCGTCTCGCGGCCCCCGAGCGACGAGGGCGTCACCGGCCATGAGTTCCATCCCGGATTTCGGGTCGAACGTCCACGTCCCTTCCCGGCGCACAGCGAGGATGACCATCCCGGTCCGCGTCTCCAGTTCCAGTTCGGCCACGTCGTCGCCGACGAGTTCACTCTCCGGTTCTAGCGTCGCTGTCGTGATCACCTCGGCGCTCTCCTTGATGGCCTCTCCAAACACCGGATGGAGCTCCACGTCACGCAACACGGTCTCTGCGAGAACGAACGCGGCGTCACAGGTTTCCTCGGCAGCGTTCGCCAGTTGGAGGAGCCCGCGCAGCTCATGTGGGTTCTCAGCGGTCGGGACGGCGTCAATCACCCACGCCTCCAACTCCGCTTCCAGCTCGTCGGAGCGCTCTTCGAGGCTCCGAACCTCGCTCGCGATGGCGTCGCTATCGAACAGCGCGGCGCTGTACGCGAGCCCGACGCTCACTTCGGAAATCGTTTTCAACCCGACAATCAGATCGACTGCCGTGTCGAGCCCTTCGACGGTTGACTCCGTTGCTGGGGGAGCCAGCGGCCGACCAGTCGCCCGCTCGTGGAACGTCTCGATGCCGGCGTCTGATCCGCTGGCGATCAGTACGTCGCCGACTTCAACTGTTGCATCCGCACCCGGGCTCAACCGCCACTCGTCGTCCCGCCGGATCGCGACGACGCGGACTCCGGTCTCTACCTGGAGGTCGATGTCGCCCAGCGTTCGCCCCGCATACGGAGAGTCGTCGTCGACGACCGCTCGATCGACAACCTCCGGTGCCTCGGGGAGTGCCGCGCGAAGTGCTGACGGGTGTCCGATGTCTTTTGTCAGGATTCGCGCGATGTCGCCGGCGGCGTGGGTCACGCCGACCGCGGTGTCGACGACTTGGAACACGCCAACGAGCCGCTCGGCGTCGGAGACGCGGTTGGCCGCCAGCATCAGCGCAATCTGCGCGTGATACTCCAGGTAGTCGACGCGATGTTCGAGTCTGATCACCTCGGCAGCGAGCTCCGCGTCGTCAGAGAGCAGCGCGGCGTACGCCAGATCGAGCGCGTGTTCGGAGGTATCTTTCAGTTCGACGAGCGTCTCTCGCACGTTGCGTGGTCGATACCGAATGTTCCGCATATACTGGACGGTCGCCGTCGCGTGGCTTCAACGTTCCCCTGACAGAGGGTTCGCCACTTCCGACTACCGCCCGCGCGGCCTTTTTGTACCCGCTCACCCTGTGTGCATCTGAATGTACGGACACGATACGGCCCGGGACGTGTATCGCCAGGCGCTCCCGGTGATCCTCGTGAGCCTCATCGCTGGGCTGTTCGCGGGGACGATCCTCGGCTCCGAACAGATGCGTGAGGGGATCGAGAGCGTCCCCGGAATTCTACTCCTGCTTCCGGCATTTCTAGCGACTCGAGGTGGGGTGTACGGCTCGCTCGGCGCCCGGCTCTCGACCGGGCTTCACCAAGGAATCATCGAGCCGAACTTCGAGCTGGACCCGCGGCTGACGAACGCGGTCGTCGCCTCCTTTATCAACGGGATGGCAGTGTCGGTGTTCATCGCGGTCATCACCTTCGCCGTCCTCGCGATACTCGGCGGCGGTGGGAACCTGCTCGAACTCGTCGGGATCATGGTCATTGCGGGACTCCTTTCGGCGATTCTGATGCTCACCGTGCTCATCTCGGTGATCTTCATCGGCTACCGGCACGGACTCGACCCTGACAACGTGATCGGTCCCGTCGTCACCACGCTGGGTGACGTGTTCGGGATTGCGTTCCTGCTTGTCGGTATCTACGCAATGGGGATATTGCTGTGACGAGCATCCGTGACGCCCTCAACAGCCGATCTCGCACACTGCGAACCCGCCCACCACGGACGCATCGAGAGGTGAGCGGATGAGCAGCCCCGGCGACAACCTCACCGGACTCGCCGACGAACTCGCCGACGTTACTGAAGAGGCTCTCGGGGAGTCCACCACGGAGGCTCTCGACGGGAGTGCGGACAAATCTGCTGATGGCGGTGGCGCAGGGACCGCCGACGCTCGCGACGCGGCACCCCTCTCACCCGTCAGCGCCCCTGACTTCGACGCAGACTGGTCGGTTCGACGCATCGTTTGGACGATGGTGCCGCTTCTGGCCGGACTCTCTGTACTCCAGATGGGCTCCGGCGTCGTACTAGAGACGTTCGAGGACACCCTCTTAGAGAATCCGGCGCTGCTCGTACTCGTCCCTGTCCAGATCGGAACGGCGGGGAACCTCGCGTCGATCATGTGTTCGCGGCTCTCGACGCAGCTTCACCTCGGCACCTACGAGCCGACTCTCTCGAACCCCGGTGTGCGCGCGAACGTCGGTGCCGTACTCGCACTGGCCGCGACCGTGTTCGGCGCGGTCGGGATCGCGGCGTGGGCCATCGGCACCGCGCTTGGCGGCACGCTCGGTCTCGGTGAGGTGCTTCTCATCTCGCTCGTCTCCGGAATGCTCCTCGCCCTGCTCGTCGTCGTCGTCAGCGTCGCGTCAGTCGAGGCTTCTTACCGCCTCGGAATCAACCCCGACGACACGACGATTCCGATCGTTACCAACGTCTGTGACATTACCGGCGTGTTGATCCTCTTTGCGGTCGTCGCCGTCGTGCTCTGACCCAGTGCTGTCCTCTTCAGAACACGCTGTCGGCGGTCGCGGCACCGACGACGCTGAACACGGCCCCGACTGAAACGGCCTTAAAAGTCGTCACC
>LKMY01000009.1 GCA_001564205.1 Nanohaloarchaea archaeon PL-Br10_U2g5 | reverse complement strand
TGCTCCGGCTGGGATTCGAACCCAGGTCATTGCCGTGAGAGGGCAATATGATTGGCCGGACTACACCACCAGAGCGCACGTCTGTTTGACGCAGTTAGCGGTACGAAAGGTGATTGTAAAACAGTTCCGTTTCGACCGTGCTGTGTCCCGGTTTACCGTGGCTTGTCGCGTCGATCTCTTCGAGAGACGCGACGCTCACACGTCGACGGCGAACGAGTCCAGGCCGTCCGAGGCACTCACGATCGCGGCGAGCAGGTCTGCAACCGCATCCAGGTCTCCAACGTCGACGACCTCAACTGGCGTGTGCATGTATCGGTTCGGAATCGAAACATTCAGCGACGGGACACCGGCTCGTGAGGTGTAAAAGGCGTCTGCGTCCGTGCCGGTCCGGGTGCCGGCCGCCTGTAGCTGGACATCGATGTCGGCGTCGCCGGCCACGGTTCGTGCGAGCTCAACGAGGAGGGGATGGTTCGCGCTGCCACGAGTGATCACCGGCCCCGAGCCGAGCTCGACTGGGCCCCGATGTTCGGTGTCGACATCGGGGTTGTCGGTGGCGTGGGTGACGTCGACAGCGACGAACGCGTCGACGTCGTCGAGGTCAGTGCCCACCATCTGTGCACCCTGTAATCCGACTTCCTCCTGAACGGTCGAGACGGCGTAGACGGTGGCGGCGACACCGGTTTCGACCGCGCGTCGGAGCCCTTCGGCGGCCGCCCATATACCCGTTCGGTTGTCAATCCCGCGGGCCGCGATTCGGTCGCCGACCAGCTCTTTTTGTTCGGTAGAGAAAGTGACGGGATCACCCACTTCGACGTGGTTACGGGCTTCCGCTGCGTCGGTCGCACCGATGTCGACAAACTGCGCTTCGACCTCCTCGTACTCGTCGTCGTCGGGGTCACGCAGATGAACTGCAGTCTGGCCGATGACACCCTGTACGGGCTCTCCGGCGTGGATCGTGACGTGTTGGCCCTTCGAGATAGTCCGGTCGGAGCCGCCGATACAACCGATTCGGAGAAACCCCTCATCGAGCACGTCGCGGACGATGAATCCGATCTCGTCGGCATGACCGGTCACGGCGATCGTCGGAGCGTCGGGATTTCCCTCGTGAACCGCGATGGCGTTTCCGTAGGCGTCAGTGCTGACGTCGTCGGCGAACTCGCGGACGTATTCGATCCACACGCGCTGACTCTGGGTTTCGAATCCGGAGGGACTGGCGGTTGCGAGCAGATCGTTGAGGAACGCTCGCTGTGTTTCGTCCATAGAAATGGCTGATTTGGCGGTAGATATGAATCCGCCGGTCGCGGCGCGAGACCGGTCAGGGCTCGGGCGAGGATCCGCTGTCTCACAGCCGTGCTACTCCTGTACCTTCGGCTCGGCGACGCGTCCGTGTTTTCGGCTCGACGACGCTCCTGTACGTTCAGCCCGGCGCCACTGATAAGCCGGCGGCGTGCGAACGAGAACGCATGAGCGAGAAATCCCTTACCCTCTTGGAGCTTCACCTCGGCGACGGTGACGTCAGTATCGGTCCGTTCGGCATCACCGGCGGGACCGGCGGAATCAACGGTACTGACGACGCGCTAGCAATCGACGGATCAGACGATACAGCCGCTGACGCCGACACAGCCGCTGACGAATCGGGTGATCGTTGCGGCTGCTCGGTCAAATCCATTGGGGGACTCCTTCTCGCGCTCGGCGTGCTCGCTGTGGTGGCGATCGGAGTCGCAGCGCTGCTCGGCGATGATGATGCCGTCGAGATCGACCGCTGATGGGACCGAATCCGAGGCTCGTGTCCCAGTGGCTCGCTTCCCGCCCGTGTTTGCCACAAGCGACTTGAAGCGGGCGCTCCTCCGATCGGTATGGACATTCTTCGAAGCCTTCGTGCGGTCTCCGCGGCGTCCGGGCCCGGTCTCGTCGACTGGGACCGAGCCACGGCGGCCGCGAAGGCGAGTACCAACTCCGGGTCGCTCGCGTTGACACCCGCAGAGCGGACGGGGTACGCGGCCGACGTGCGAGATGCCCGGACGCGGCTCCGCGAGGTCGCCGGAATCGAATTCGACGTGCCAGAGACGATCGAGGTACAGAACCGCCACCATTGGATCGACGCGAGCGTCGACACGTTTCGGAACGTGATGGAACCCGTCGAGGACGCCGCGACCGGCGGGGTCGACGAAACGACGAGTCCGTTTAACGAGGCGACGGCTCCGTTTGACGAGGCGACGGCTCCGTTCGATGGAAGGACGGGACCGTTCGACGGAGGAATCGTGGAGCCGCCGCCGGGTTCGGTCTCCGGTCCGACTCCCCTCGCCGGCCTCTCACAGGACCTCTCGCGGATCGCCAACACCGGCTCGATGGCGTTCGCGCTCGGCTTTCTGGCGCGCAACGTGCTCGGACAGTACGACCCGCTGCTGCTCGCGGATGAGCCCGACGACGACCACGGGCTCTACTTCGTGCATCCGAACATCGTCACCGTGGCGGCGTCGCTCGACGTCGACTACCCGCGCTTCCGACGCTGGATCGCGTTTCACGAGGTGACGCATGCGGCGGAGTTCGGCGCGGCGCCGTGGCTCCCCGAGTACCTCGAATCCCGCGTCGAGCGCGGCGTCGACGAACTGGCTACGGGCGGGCTTGACCGCGAGGCGTTCACCGAGCTGCAGACGGCGATGACAGCCGTCGAGGGGTACGCAGAGGTGCTGATGGACCAGGCGTTCGACGACGAATACGCCGACCTGCGCCGAAAGCTCGACGAGCGTCGAAGCGGCGGCGGTCCCGTCCGCCGCCTGGCCAGCCGGCTGCTTGGACTCGGGTTGAAAAGACAGCAGTACGAGCGCGGCGCCGCCTTCTTCCGGCGCGTCGCCGACGTGCGAGGGATCGAGGCCGCGGGCGCGGTGTGGGAGCGCCCTGAGACCCTCCCGACGAGCGCCGAGATCGGCGATCCAGACGCTTGGATCGCGCGTATCGACCCCTGATCCGGTGACTCCGATTCGGATTGGACCCGTCAGAGAGCGAGTCGTCGGTCGCGGAACGCGCGGACGACGTCTTGGCGGGCGATGATCCCGACGAGTCGGTCGGCGTCGTCGACGACCGGGACGCGGTTGATGTTCGGGTCGTCGCCCGCGAGCAAGTCGAGGACGGTCTCGATGTCGCTCTCTGGCCTGACGGTCGCGACGCCGGTACTCATCACCTCGGAGATGGGTTTGTCGGCGTTGCGGATCAGGTCGACGCCGAGGTCTAGATCGGCCCATGGCGCTTTCACCTGGTAGGTGAGCGTGTCGACGAACGGGGGGAGCCCGATCGGGATCCACAGCGTCTCGTCGTCGGGTTCGAACAGGTCGACGAGGTCGGACTCGGTGACGACACCGACCACGCGATTATCGTCGTCGACGACTGGGAAGCCGCTAAACGGGTAGCGAGCGAATCGTTTGAACACGTCGGCAACGTCGTCGTCGGGGGCGACCGTCTTCACGTCGGCGGTCATCAGCTCACGCGCTTGCATATGCCGATGGTCACTCCGGGCGGCCCTATGCGTTTCGGCCAGATCAGGAACGCGGCCAGATCAGGAACGCGGCCGCACGACGAGACCGGCCGCTCTGACGAGACGCAGTAGCTGTGGCGGTACAAATACGTATGGCCGGGGTGGGCTCCGAACCCACGATCTCCGCATGTCCCAGGTCCGAGGCTCGGCGGAGCCACGGGAAGGACGCGGACGCTTCCAAGGCGTCACCGCACCGAATCTCCGAACCCTATGAGTGCGGCGCTATGTCCAGCTAAGCCACCCGGCCTCACTGTTTCGTACCGCGATGAGACTCTTTAACCTTCCCATCCATCGGGAGGGTGTGAGTGTATAACAGTGCGCTTGCGTCCGGCGGTCCTCCGACTCCAGCTCCCCGATCGCCCGATCGAACACAGCACACCACCCGACGCGGACCCCGCGGATTTATGCCCGACGGGACGGATAGCCGCGATATGAGCCTTCCCGAACTGCTCGCGGAGCACGTCGGTGACGAGAGCGTTGTCGCCGGGGTTCCGCTCGGGGGTGACGACCATCTCGTGGTCACGCCGACACGAACGCTCGTCTACCGCGGCGACGGCCTCTTGTCAGACGAGTCGGTGACGGCGCACTCCCACGATGTCGAGCGCATCGCAATCTCGACGGGCCGCCGAAAGACGAAGCTCACCCTCGGCTACGGTCTCGACGACGACGAGACGATATCGGTACCGACGAAACATGCCGACAACACTCTCCACCCGATCCTTGCAGGCGTCCTCTCCGCCCGCGGCGTCACTCAACCCGGCGAGTCCGTTCTCCGGACCTTCCGATTCTCTGAGCTCACCCTCGTCGTCACCACCGACCGTCTGGTAAAACACGTCGGCGGTGCGGTCTGGGACGACGAGTTCGAGGAGTTCCCCTACACCGACCTCACCGACCTCGACTTCGAGGAGGGAACCGTCGCGACCGCCGTCGTCCTCACCCACGCCGGCCGCTCCGAGCGATTTAAAGCCCCCAACGAGTCCGCTCGTGCCGTCCGCGAAACCCTTGTCGACGCCGTCTGTGATTTCTATGACGTCGATAGCCTCGAAGAGTTCCGCGTGACCGTCGCCGCCGACGCAGACGACTCCGACACCGCAGCCGACGCCGGCGGCACCACCGATTTCGGCGAGGGCCCCGACCCGCTGTCAGCCTCTCCAGTCGCCGACGCGGAGGCCGAAGCCGGCACGAACGGCGGGACAGGGGCGGAACCGACACCGAAGACGCAGACGAGCGGTTCGGTCGCGGCCGCGGACCCGGCGTCGGAGCCGACCGTGGAGGCGACGGCGAACGCCGACCGGACGACCAACTCGGCGACAGATCCCTCCACGACCGGTATGGGCAGTACGGAGCCGTCGACGGGCGATGTCGCAACTGGATCGCTCACTGACGACGGCTCGGTGACCGATTCCGAGCCGGGCGCGCCGACTTCGGACCCGGCTGGCGACGCCGTATCCGATCTGGCCCGCAACGACGCCGCTGATCCAGTTGGCGCCGACAGCTTCAACGGCTCGTCGTTCGAGACCGCCGGCGTCGAGGACGCCGACCTCGCGACGGAGGTCGCCGCGCTTCGCCGCACCGTCGAGACGCAATCGGAGCGGCTCGACCGGCAGTCCGCGCTCATCGAACAACTGATCGAGGAGCTTCGGCAGGGTCGCTGAGCGGCTCGACCCGCCGACCGTGGTCCGCTTGCGAGTCGCTGTCCGCGAACCGTCCACCGACTCTCCTTGTTCTCCGAGTCGATAGCTGCGGGGAATCGTTTATAAACCCGACGGCAAAACGCCGATGAGTGACCACCCAGTTCGGCACGCGACTCGATACGCTCGTGGGCAGCGTCGTGACCACGGAAGGACGCCTTGCGGTAACGGCCGCGGTCCTGCTCGCGACGGCGGCCGTCGGCTGGCTCCTCCTCCCGCGTGCCGTGCGGGCCGGCAAGCGCGTCGCGACGCACTGGATAGAGCGCTTCCTTGACGGCCGCGGCGAGAGCTCGGTCGAGACGCTCCGAGAGGCCGTGCCGATCTCGTTCGGGCTGCGGCTGTTCGTCGGTCTTCTCCAACTGGCGCTGTTTGCGGTCGCCGCCGTCGTCGTCCTGGCTCTGTGGGGGCAGTTCGCAGTCGTCCTCGCCGTGTTGCCTGTCGCCGAGAGCGCGTTGACGGTCGGTGCGCAGGTCGCGCTCTCCGGACTGCTGTTGGCCAGCGCGTACATCGCGAGCGATATCTTAGAGGAGTACGTCTCCGATATGTCCGACGGCAGCGACCGCATCACGGCCCACCAAGAGCAGCTTCTCACCCGGATCATGCAAGTCGGGTTGTTGGCGGTCGCCGGAATCACCGTTCTCGGCATCTGGGGCGTTAACCTCGGCGGACTTCTCGTCGGGGCTGGCTTCCTCGGGATCGTCCTCGGGATGGCCGCCAGACAAACACTCGGAGCGCTCGTCGCCGGCTTCGTGTTGATGTTCGCTCGCCCGTTCGAGATCGGCGACTGGGTCGAGATCGGTAATGAGGAGGGGTTCGTCACGGAGATCACCATCATGAACACCCATATGCGGAACTTCGACGGGGAGTACGTCGTGGTCCCCAACGACCTCGTCACCAACCAGGCGATCACGAACCGGAGCCGCGAGGGGCGCCTCAGAATCCACATGGAGGTCGGTATCGGCTACGACGACGACCCGAACCGCGCAAGCGAGATCGCCGAGACGGTGTTAGAGGAGATCAGTACCATCGCGAACAACCCCGCACCGTACGTGATCCCCTCCGAGTTCGGCGACTCCGCGATCGTCTTGGACCTCCGCTTCTGGATCGATCCGCCGACACCGCAGGCGCGGTGGCGCTCGAAGGCGACCGCAGTCGAAGAGATTCAGCGTCGGTTCGCCGCCGCCGGGATAACCATCCCGTACCCGCAGCGGACCGTGACGCATCCGCCGGAGACGGCCGAGGCCGACGACACCGTCGAGCGCGTCGAGCGGTTCGACGCCCCGCAAGGACGGTCGGACGGTGGCCGGTCAGCGGACCGTCAGTCGGGACGGCGACCGAGGAATAAAAACGGCGACGACCAGTCGACCGGCGGCGACTGAACCGAGGGGCGGCGCAATCAGTCGACCCTCATCGGTCTCGGCCGAACTCCGTCGCAAATGTCGACTCTGCGACCGACAACACGGTCGGGCGACCGTGCGGACACGCGTACGGTCGCTCACACTCACCCAGTCGGTCGAGCAGCGACCGGATCTCGTCGCGACTCAGGTCATCGATCTCACCGCGTTTCAGCGACGGATGACACGCCAGATCCGCGAGCAGGGTCTCGCGAGCGTTCCTCGGGAACGCCGCGTTCGACAGCGTCGCGAGCGCATCGCGGAAGGCGTCCGCGTCGGCTGTCCGTCCGAACGGGGCCGGCAGGGTGCGGAGCCGGACCGTCCCGCCGCCAAACGGCTCTGTCTTGAACCCGAGTGCGTCCAGCGCGTCCGCGTACGCCTCCGCCGCCGCCGCCTCCGGTGCCGATAACGACACCGCGACGGGTGGATCGAGCGCGGCGGTCGCCACCGGCTCGTCGTCGAACGCCCGGGCGAGCCGCTCGTAGTTCACGCGCTCGTGAGCGGCGTGCCCGTCGACCACAAGCAGCTCCTCGCCGGTCTCAACGAGGAGGTAGAGGTCACGAAACACCCCGATCGGCTCGGCGTCATCGAACGGATTCGGACGCTCGCCGTCACCCTCTCCGACCGGTTCGAGGGCCGTCTCGACGCCGGTTTCGACTTCGGCGGTGCGGCGCAGGTCCGCGCCGGTGAGCCCGTCGGCGACCGCGGACTCGACCGCATTGGCGACTTTGTCGGCGTCGCGGAGACCGACCTTCCGTTTCGCCGGATGGACGTTCGGGTCGACACGCTCCGACGGCACCGTCACGTCGACAGCGGCGATCGGCTCTCGCCCGTCCGGAAGCAATCGACCGTATCCCGCCCGCACCGCGGCCGCGAGCCGGTCGTTCCGGACGGGCCGCCCGTTCACCGCGACGCGGATGTGGTCGCGGGAAGCGCGGGTAAACGAGGGGTACGTGAGGACGCCGGTGACTGCGGCGGAGAACGTGGTGTCGGGGTCCTCGACGCCGACTCCGGAGCCGACCGCAACGTCGATGCTCGCCGCGAGCTCAGTCGACCGACTGGCCGTCTCGCGGTCGTACACGCCAAACAGTGCATCCGTGACACCGGTTCCCGGCGTCGAGAGCGTCGTCGAGCCGTCGTGATCGAGCGTGAACGCGACGTTCGGATTTGCGAGCGCGTAGTCGGCGACCAGCGAGGAGATCCGCGCGAACTCCGCTGCGGCACTCGCGAGCGACTCGCGGCGGGCCGGCCGCGTCGCGAACAAGTCCTCGACGAGGACAGTGGTCCCGCGGGCGCGTCCGGCGTCAGAGACCGTGGGCTCGATCCGGTTGTCGGCAGCGTTGTTGCAGACACCGACACGCGTCTCGACGCGCGTCCCGACGGCGCCGCCGGCGCTCGTCAGGAGTTCGAGCCGCGCCGCCTCAGCGATCGCGGCCAACGCCTCTCCGCGGAAGCCCAGTGAGTCGACGCCGCCCGGGTCGCCGTCGGGCGCCAGCTTGCTCGTCGCGTGACGCTCGACGGCGCGCCGGGCATCGGATCGAGACATCCCGTGGCCGTCGTCCGACACTCGTATCCGGTCGGTCCCGTCCCCGTCGACGGCGATTTCGACCCGAGACGCGCCCGCGTCAAGCGCGTTGTCGATCAGCTCACCGACGACCCGCGCCGGCCGGGTGACCACCTCACCGGCCGCGATCCGGTCGACCGTGGCTGGGTCGAGACGGCGGACTTCGCGCGGTTCGCCGCTCGGACCGTCGACGCGTTCACCCGTCATCGTCAAGCCTCGACTGGAGGCCGTGGAGGGCGTTCAGCGCCTCGATCGGGGTCGTCTGCGCGAGATCGATCTCCCGGAGGGCCGCGGCGAGGTCGGGATCGGTCGCGCCCTCGTTGACTCCACTGCTGTCGGCTCTGCTCCCGGTTTCGCCCCCCTCACCGAGTCTCGCGTCATCGTTTTCTATCCGCTCGGGCTCCCCGTCCTCCTCCGCGAGGAACTCCCGAAGCGAGGCGTCTGCCGGGTCATCGGGGGTGTCCACCCCCTTCCCACGTTCGTCGTTTCGCTCCGTCAGCCCGTCCGATCCGTCGGTCTCTTCGCCCAGAAGCCTTCTCGCGCGCTCGACGACTGGCGCGGGCACTCCCGCCAGCTCGGCGACCTCAACGCCGTACGACGACGAGGAGGCGCCGGGGACGATCCGGTGGAGAAAGGTGACGTCACCGTCCTCGCGGGTCGCCGTGAAGTGTCGGTTGAACACGCGGTTATGCTCGGTCGCCAGATCGGTGAGTCCGTGGTAGTGCGTGGCGAAGAGGGCCGTCGCCTCTAGCTGGTCGTGGAGGAACTCGACGGCTGCGCGGGCGATGGCGCGCCCGTCGGTCGTCGCGGTCCCACGGCCGACCTCGTCGAGCAGGACGAGCGAGTCGGGGCCGGCGTCGTGGAGAATTTCAGTCAGCTCGCTCATCTCGCGCATGAACGTCGACTGCCCGCCGGCGATGTCGTCGGAGGCGCCGACGCGGGTGAACAGCCGGTCGAAGACGGGGAGCGACGCCGCCTGTGCGGGGACGAACGAGCCGGTCTGTGCGAGGACGACCACGAGCGCGACTGACCGCATATACGTCGATTTTCCACTCATATTCGGCCCCGTGATCACGGCGACCGAGCCGCGGGGGAGGTCGGCGTCATTCGGCACGAACGATTCCGTCGAGCGCTCGACGACCGGATGTCGGGCCCCTTCGATCTCGACGCCGGCGTCTGGCTCGTCGACGATCGTCGGGCGGACGTAGTCGCCTGCGACGGCGACCGCTGCGAGCCCGCAGAGGGCGTCCAGCTCTGCGAGCGCGTCGGCGAGTTCCAGGAGCCGCTCGGTCTCAGCAGCGACCCGATCGCGCACGTCGACGAACAGCTCGTACTCCAAGGCGTCTGCGCGCTCGGCCGCGCCGACGATCTCTTCTTCGCGTGACTTCAGCTCCGGCGTGTAGTACCGCTCGCTGTTTTTCAGCGTCTGTCGACGGCGGTAGTCGTCTGGAACCAGGTCGATGTTGGCGTCGGTCACCTCGATGTAGTAGCCGTGAACTTGGTTATGACCGACCGACAGCGAGTCGATACCGGTTCGCTCGCGCTCGCTCGCCTCCAGCTCGGCGACCCACTCGCGCCCCTCGCGCTCGGTCGAACGGAGGGCGTCGAGGTCGTCGTCGAACCCCTCGCGGATCACGCCGCCCTCGGTGATCTCCGGCGGCGGGTTGGTCGCGATGGCCTCGTCAATCAGCTCGCGGACCACGACCAGTTCGTCAAGCCGGTCGCGAACGCCGCGTAGGTGGTCGGTACGAGGGGTATCCGCGCCGGCTTTCTCCGAGTATCTGTCTGCTACACCCCCCAGCGTCGCCTTCAACTCGGGGACGACCGCGAGCGTCGCGTGCAGCGACCGCAGGTCACGGGCGTCGGCGCGGCCGCGAGAGATCCGACCGACGAGCCGTTCGAGGTCGTACGCGGCCGCAAGCGCGTCGGCGACTCCCTCGCGAACGAGCGTCCGATCGACTAGCTCGCCGACCGCGTCGTGTCGACTCCGGATCGCCTCGGCGTCGACGAGGGGGCGGCGGAGCCAGCGCTCCAGACAGCGTCTGCCGAGCGCACAGCTCGTCTCGTCGAGCACGTCGAACAGGGTGTCGCTGGCGCCCAGCCCGCGGTTTTCGAACAGTTCGAGACTCCGCTGAGCGGCCGCGCCGAGCCGAAGCCGATCCCGCGGATCGTACCGGCGAATTCGGGTGACGTACGAGAGCGGGCCGTCGTCGCCCTGGGTGTACTCTGCGTACGCGAGCACTGCGCCCGCCGCGCGAAGCTCGGCGTCGTCGTCGAATCGGTGGTCGGGTGCGCCGAGGTACGGCTCGAGCCGCTCGACTGCGGCCCGCCGATCGAAGGCGTCCGGGTCGTACTCGTGAGCGGTCCAGCCGTGGTCGGCGTCCGCCGGATCGAACTCGGGGGCCCCAGGGCCGACGATCAGTTCGGCGGGAGAAACGCGGTTGAGCTCCTCGGTGATCGCGTCAGCGTCGCCCGCGGTGACGAGACACTCGCCGGTCGAGACGTCCACAGCGGCGAGCCCGATTCGAGGTGAAGCACCGTCAGCGGCGGCGTCGGCGTCCACCGCCGCTGCCACCGCCGCGACGTAGTTGGTCGTCCCGGCGTCGAGGAGATCGTCCTCGACGACCGTCCCGGGCGTGATCACTTCCGTGATCGCACGGTCGACCAACCCGGACGCTTGCTCGGCGTCCTCGATCTGGTCGCCGATCGCAACGCGGTACCCCGCATCAAGCAGCGATTCGAGGTAGGGCGCGGCGTTCTCTATCGGCACTCCGGCCATCGGGTAGTCGCCGGTGGAGTCGGACCGTTCAGTCAGCGTCACCTCACACACACGCGCGACCGTCTCGGCCGCCTCGCAGAACGCCTCGTAGAAGTCGCCGACCTGAAACAAGACGAGCGCCTCCTCGTGGGCGGCACAGAGGTCCGCGTACTGCGAGAGCATCGGGGTGAGCTCCTCGCGGGCGGCGGCTATCCCCGGTGGGAGCCCCGTCGCCATCTCGTGATCCGCCGTTGGCATACCACTGATCCGGGCGTCCGCGCTCATAAACGGTGCGGAGGTGGGCGCAAGCGGAGCGCGCGACGATAGCGGAGCGGCGGGCGTCCGAGCGTGGTCGCGATGGGGGCCCCCGAGACGCTTACAACCCTGGAACACCGATCACGCACGTGACGAACCGTCCGATCATCGTTGGTCTGGCCGCGACGTTCATCGGACTAACGGCCCTGCTCTTGATTGCCGGGGTCGTGGTCTCGCCGGTGCTTTTGGTCGTCGCTGTGCCGTTCGCGGTCGTCTCCTACTTCTTGTGGTACCACGCCAGCGGCCGGCTCCGCGACCGTGTCCATCGTGAAGCGACCCGTGCGGGACCGACGGAGCGCGAGCGAGCTCGTCAACGCGCGAGAGCGGCCGAAAACCGACGGTACGCGTATCAAGCCGCCGGGACGACGGACGGTGGTCGCTCCGGATCGACTCGCGGTGCGGGCGCGAGCGATCCACGAGACCGGGCGCCGCGGTCCGACCGGATGACCGAGCGCGACGCGTACGAGACGCTCGGTCTCGATCCGAGCGCCGATCAGGAGACGATCCGGTCGACGTATCGGGACCGAGCGAAGCGGCTCCACCCGGACACGGAGAGCGGAGACGAGGGCGCATTTAAGAAGCTGAACGAGGCGTACGAGATTCTCAAACGCTAGCCGAGATCTCACGGCCGCGTTACCGACCACTGACCGCGTTACCGACGATCGCCTCCGCCTTCGCGAGCTCTTCGCGCGTATTAACGTTCATAAAAGTACGCTCTGTCGTCCGCGCTTGCACCGTCTCGCTGTCAACGATGACTCGATCCAACTCTTTGAGCGGCGCGAGCAGCTTTCGATCCCCACGGGCCAACGCTCGGTCGCAGGCGGTCGCCATCGCGCTCGCGCGGTACGCGGCCTGCGTGGTCTGGAACCACCCGTCGTCGAGCTGTGGGACCGCGGCATCTCGATTCACCGCGTCGTCGACGAGCGAGGCGAGGAACGCGGGGTCGACGAACGGCATATCGCATGCGACGACCGCGACGTACTCGTTCGACGCGACCCGACAGGCGTTACGGATCCCTGCCACCGGTCCCAAATCTGGCTCATCGTCGAGCGCCCACCGGACCGGTAGCGTAACCCCGTCGAACGCGGTCGCGATCGCGTCCCGCTGTTCGGGCCGGCAGTTGATCACGAGCTCGTCGACGACGGGGTCTCCCCCAGCGGCGCGGGCGGCACCCGGTGGAATGGGATCATCTGTGCCCGTGAGACGGTCTGCAACCCGACGGACCATCGGAACGCCACCGAGTTCGGCGACCGATTTGTCGACGTCGCCGAAGCGTGTCGACCGTCCCCCTGCGAGGATGGCACCGCTGGTCATATGTGAATCGTCGCGGGCGATCCACTTCGCGGTTGCGGTGACTCTACGCAGCCGAGATCGGGAGCCGACCGCTCCTCGTCACAGCGACCGAGATCCGGGCGAAAGCGACCCGTTAAGTGCCCGGAGACCCTTCATATTACCATGCCAGAGGCCACGGATCTGGAGGAGCTGAAGCGGGGGACCGAACTAATCAAGCGCGGCTTCGCACAGATGCAGAAGGGGGGCGTCATTATGGACGTCGTCAACCGAGAACAGGCCCGCATCGCCGAGGACGCCGGCGCGGTCGCCGTGATGGTGCTCGAGAACGTGCCGGCGGATATCCGAAAGCGCGGCGGCGTCGCACGGATGCCGGACCCGGAGCGCGTCCCCGAAGTCATCGACGAGGTGTCGATTCCCGTCATGGGAAAATCGCGAATCGGCCACCGCAAGGAGTCGGAGATCCTGGAGGCGCTCGGTGTCGACATGATCGACGAGAGCGAGGTGCTCACCCCCGCGGACGACGAGTACCACACCGACAAGCGTGACTTCGAGTCGCCGTTCGTCTGTGGCGCCCGGAACCTCCCAGAGGCGCTTCGCCGAATTCGCGAGGGAGCAGCAATGATCCGGACGAAAGGCGAGGCCGGTACCGGCGACGTCAACCAAGCGGTCAAACACCAACGGACGATCAAAAAACAGATCCGGACGCTCACCGGGCTCAACTACGAGGAGCGCGAGAAATGGGCCCGCGAACACGGCGCACCACGCGATCTCGTCCACGAAACCGCCGAGGCCGCCCGGCTCCCGGTCGTCAACTTCGCGGCCGGTGGCATCGCGACGCCTGCAGACGCTGCGCTGATGATGTATCACGGCTGTGACGGCATCTTCGTCGGCTCAGGCATCTTCGGTGCGGAGGATCCCGTCCGGATGGGTGAGGCTATCGTCGAGGCAGTCAACAACTGGGACGATCCCGAAGAACTCGCTCGGATCGCCTCCGGGACCGGGAAGGGAATGAAAGGGCAGTCAAACGACTCGATCCCCGAAGAAGAGCGGCTCCAGGGTCGCGGCGTCTGATCCGGCCGCCGGCTCGAAGCTGTGGCGTCAACGCCGACGCACGCGGCGATAGTGGGCGGGTGTGTGTGCGATTACACCCCCATATTCGAAAACATACTACCGATTTCGTTTTCTACGCAGCGTAACCGTAAATGGTTATTTCACGAGCAACACAGCTAAGTATGTGCTATTGATAGGTTGTATCTGTAATGATTCATCGGCGCACGTTTCTCACTGCCACGGCTGGCGGGATGGCGACGGCGCTTGCCGGCTGCGTCGGTGACGACGGCGGGGAAACTGCTGCGATCCGCGGCGAAACGCTGACGCTAACGACGACGACGAGTACATACGACACGGGGCTACTGGGCGCGGTGAACACCGCGTTCGAAGACCGCTACGGTGTCACGGTCGACGCCGTCGCACAGGGAACCGGAGCGGCACTCGAAACCGGACGGGCAGGCGATGCTGACGTCGTGATGGTTCACGCCCGCTCGCTCGAAGACGAGTTCCTTCAAGACGGGTACGGTGTCAACCGCCGTGATCTCATGTTCAACGATTTCGTCGTCGTCGGTCCCGACGACGACCCGGCTGGGATCGATGGCACCGAAGACGTGACAGACGCGTTTCGGGCAATCGCTGAACACGAGTCCGTCTTCGTCTCGCGCGGCGACACCTCCGGAACCCACACGAAAGAGCTCGCTATCTGGGAGGCGGCCGGCGTCGAACCCAGCGGGGAGTGGTATCGCGAGGCCGGCAGCGGGATGGGTACAGTGCTGAATCAGGCGGATCAGACGCCCGGCTACACGCTCGCCGACCGCGGGACGTTCCTCTCCCAGCGGTCCGCACTCGATGTTTCGGTCCGCGTCGAGGGGCCGATCGAAGGCGGACCAGAGCTCCTTGCGAATCCGTACGGTGTCATCGCCGTCAACCCCGGAATCCACGAGAACGTCAACTACGACCTCGCGATGGCGTACATCGGGTTCATCACATCTCGCGACGGGCAAGCGATAATCGAGGAGTACTCGGTCGACGGTGAACAGCTGTTCTTCCCCGAAGCGGTCTCTGCGGATCCGAACTTCCGGCAGTACGTCCCCGAAGGCTGGACATCGAACGAGCGGTGAATAAGACCGATGATCGAACTGATTTCGTCAACCGGACTCATCGCAGACGGCGTTGCTCCGCTCGTCGTCGAGTTCCCGTTCGAGCGCAACTACGTCGAGAGCGTTATCTCCGTCTCGTTGTACGTGAGTCTCACGGCGGTCCTGATCAGTACGCTTGTGAGCCTTCCGATCGCGATGCTCGTCGGGTTTTCGGAGTTCCCCGGTAAGAGGTTGGTCGTCGCTCTGATCAACACGGGGATGGGCCTCCCGAGCGTGGTCGTCGGTCTCGTCGTGCTGTTCGCCGTCTCGAATCAGGGGCCGCTCGGCGGCTTCGATCTCGTCTTCACCAAAGAGGCGATGATCATCTCGCAGTTCGTCCTCGCGACCCCGGTCATCACCGGTGTGAGCTTGGCCGCGGTGAGTAGCGTCGAAGACGGAGTCCGCGACGCTGCGTATGCAATTGGTGGAACGCGTCTCGACGTCGCACTCGTGACGATCAAAGAGGCTCGGTACGGAGTCGTGACCGCCGTTTTGGCCGGGCTGGGGCGAGCGATAAGCGAAGTGGGATCGGTGCTCATCGTCGGCGGCAACATCGCCGGTGCCGACGGCACGTCCGTCACGCGGACGCTCACAACGGCGATCCAGCTCGAAGCTCGGCAGGGACGCTTCGAGCTGGCGATGATCCTCGGTGTGATCCTCGTCACGCTCGTCCTGCTGATTAACGGGCTGGTTCTTCGGTTCGGAGGTGGCCGCAGATGAGACGGCGACGGAACCGACAAGCGCATCAACGGAAACAGCCGCAGCAATCGCCGCAACGACACCAACACCAGCAGCAACATCAGCAACACCAGCAGCAACATCAACACCAGCATCAGCAACATCAACACCAGCATCAGCAACATCAGCAACAGCGCCAGCAACGACAGCAAAGAGGAGCACAGAGGACGAGCAGCCGTCTCGCGCTCAACTCCGTCAGTCACGGATTCGATGATACCGACGTTCTCGACGAAGTAACGCTTGCGGTCGAAGGCGGTGAAACGGTGGCGATCATCGGTCCCTCCGGGACCGGGAAAACGACGGTACTCCGACTACTCTCTCTGTTTTACGAGCCGGACAGGGGGGCGGTCGGGGTGGACGGCACGGACGTCTGGGCGCTGTCCGAGCGCGAACGGCTCGCCGTTCGGCGGCGAATCGGGATGGTGTTTCAATCTCCGAACCTCTTCGACGCGACTGTCCGTCACAACGTGAGCTACGGGCAGCATATCCGCCGGCGGTGGCGCGATCGGCTGATGCACTGGTTCTCGCGGCTACGTGGTGAAGAGCCGAGTACCGAGGTCGCCGAGGCGTTGGACCTCGTCGGGCTCGCAGACGCAGAAACGAAGCCGGCGGCTTCGCTCTCCGGGGGAGAAGCACAGCGCGTGGCGTTCGCCCGTGCCATCGCGTACAATCCGGCGTTTCTGCTCCTCGACGAGCCGACGTCCGATCTCGACCCACGGAACACCGCGGTTATCGAGGCGGCGATCGAGGCGGCGCGGGCACGCGGGATCGGCGTCGCCATCGCCACCCACGACATGCATCAGGCGGAGCGTGTCGCCGATCGCGTCGCGGTGATGCTCGAAGGGAGCGTTATCGAGTTCGGACCCACGGAACGCGTATTCACCGATCCCGACGATGCTCGTGCACGGCAGTTTATCCACGGTGAACTCGTCTACTGAATCGAAACAGACAACATGCTACTCGCTCCCGAACAGACACCGAACGATGGATGAAACGAGTGGACAGGGGCGTGCCGCTCTCGTCCGAGACGGCGTCGAGCTTGACGAACGGGACGTGACGTTGCTCCGGACGATTGATCAGACCGGCTCGGTAGCGAAGGCATCGACGAATCTCGGTCGCTCGCGTGCACGCGATCTCTCCCGGATCGACGCGCTCGAATCGGTGTTCGGCCCCTTAGTCGAACGACGTCGCGGTGGAAGCGGTGGCGGTGGAAGCACGGTGACCGACAGCGCGATGCGCCTGATAAACCAGTACGAACGGCTTCAGGCCGCACTCTCCGCGACAGCACACGTTCCCGAAACCGTTCTCGAAGGGACGGTGGTATCGATTTCGGGTGAGCTGGCCGCCGTAACGACGAGCGTCGGCAGTGTCCGCGGGCTCCACGATAGCGTCGCTCCCGGTGACGCCGTCCAAGTCCGGATCGGAGCGGACTCGCTCACCGTTCTCGATCCGGCTGCCGACCGAGACCCCGATTTGACGAGCGCGAGGAACCGCCTCTCCGGAACGGTTACGACGATCGAACACGGCGAAACGGTGTCAACCGTCTGTATCGACGTTTCTGGGACCCTATTTCGCGCACTTGTGACGGACGACAGCGCTGATCGACTCGAGTTAGCCGAGGGACGCGAGGTCGTACTCACCTGGAAGGCGACGGCGACACGGCTCAGCTAACGTGTGGCGTTGACCACTGGGACTCGCTCCGAATCAGGCGATGTCCGGCGCCTTTTCTCCGGCCGGAATCACGCTCTCTAACCAGTTCTCTTCCGGCGGGAGCGGACACGAGAACGTCTCGCTGTACGCACAGAACGGGTTGTAGGCGAGGTTCAAATCGAGGGTAACGACGTCACCGTCAGTGAGCCGTTCGTTCGGCTCGAGCTCCATGTATCGGCCCTGGTGGTACGTCTGCTGGCCGGTCGTTTTGTCGCGAAACGGCACGAATATCGTCCCGTTATCGCCCTCCTGCCGGTAGCCGGCGAGGGTGTGTTCCGTCCCGCTGATCTCGAAGGCGAAGGTGACGACCCGGAGATACCGGACCGGATTGCTTGCGGTCGTCTCCATCTCGACGGAGTCGGGATCGTCGTGAACGGTCACCGTCGCCTCGACGCGGTAGTCGGGGGAAGGCGGAAAGTAGTCGAGCCCATCGAAGGTATCGCGGTGCTCCGGGGGTATCGGCGACTGCGGATGCTCGTCGAAGAACTCGTCTTTCTCACGGCGATTGGCACGGAGTCGCTCGGCGTAGTCGTCGTTCATACCCGACAGAACGGATCCCAGCGGTTTCAGCGCCGCGGTTCGGTCACAGCGCCTGTAGCGCCGCCAGACAGTCGTCGAGATCTCGTGTCGATGTCGCCAGCGAGAACCCGTCGACACGAGCCAAATCCGCGGCATGATCCCAGAGATCTCCGTCTTCGATCCCGTGAAGCACGACCGCGTTCGGGGTCGGACTCACGACACGCAGGGCGACCAGCGGCGATTCGCCGCGCGTGACGCCGGTAAACACAAGGGCGCGATTCGTCGACTGACCGTACAGCCGGTAGAACTCCTCGCTCGACAGGCGAGTGATCGCCTGGATGGAGTTGATAACGGTGTGACCGTTCACGTGGTCTGCATCGCCGCGAACGACTTCCGTCGCTCCCATCGCCTCGTAGAACTCCTCCAGTGGCACCGCGGTCGAGTACTCGCGGAGGTCGTGGACGATGTCGCTCTCGAAGCCCGCGGAGAGTACTCGAGCGTACTGGCGGAGCCGGCCGCCGCCTCGACGCTCGTCGATATCGAGTAGCCCTTCGACGGTGCGCCGGACGACGCCGATCCCCGGGCTCTCGCGGCGGCCGCTCTCATAATCGGAGATCACCGACGAGGAGACGCCAAGCTGGTCGGCGAGCTCCGTCTGTGAAACGTCGAAGTCGGTCCGCCACTTCCGGAGCGTCGCTCCGGGGTCGTCGCTGAGCGTTACCTCGCCGGCGATCCGGCGAGAGAGCTCCTCACGTGCGTCGCTCATTGTTGAATTCGATGACCGAACGCTGCAAAAGGCTACCGTTCGTCGGATGTCGATACGTCGTTTCCAGCTCCGTGCGTTCACCGGCCCCGCTCACTCCACGTACAGCGAGTAGACGATGACGCCGAATCCGATCGCGGTCAACAGGCTGTTGATCGCAATTCCGATGGCGAGATCAGCGCCGATTATCTGGTGAGAGACGCCGCCGACGAGCGCGCCGATCGTCACGATCCCGAACCCGACGCCGAGAGCCCGAAGCGACGAATCTCCGGTTCGGCCGTACGCGCGGAGGGCGTAGTAGGTGATGCTACCACCGAGCAGCAGGATGGCGGTCTTTGCAACGATGATGATGAGATTGAGGTGTGTGGTCATGTTTCTTCTCGTAGCTCCGACCAGAGGTCCGCGAGCCGTTCGTCTCGGCTGCGCTCCGGACGAGTGAACTCGATGTCGAACGCTCGGGCGCCTCCCTCTCCGTTGAGTGAGACGGTCACCGTCTCGAATGAGACCGAGTATCGGGTCGTATGCTGTCCGTCGCGTCTGATGTCGGTCGACTCCTCCAGCAGGGAGGCGTCCGTGAGCGTCTCGAGTTTCCGGTACGTCGTCGACAGGGGGATGTCACACTCCTCGGAGAGGTCACTCGCCGTTTTCGGCTCGGAGAGCGCTGTGACGATTCGCCGTGCGGCGTCGTCGGCCAGCGCGTCTAACACGTCGGCGACCGGTGGATCCTCCTCGCGTGACGGGTCCCGCACCATGAGTGACCGTTCGACCGCCGGAACTTAAACCATCGAACTTCGTCTCGAGCGCTTCCAACGACGGTCCTCCGGATCGGGAACCCACCGCCCTCCCTCGGCGCCGTCGAAGAGCGGTCTCGCTGCTCTTGGCGTCGGGACGAGTCGAACGCTTCAAGTATTCGCTGACTGTTCATCTCTGTATGAAAGACCAGGGACGCTCCACCCGCAAGCGAACCGGCGGCCGACTCAAGCATGCCTCGAACAAGAAGCGACACCAGCTCGGACGCGAACCCGCCGAGACGACCGTCGGCGAAACGCGAGTCCAGTACATCGACTCCCGTGGCACGGAAAAGAAGGTCCGCGCGCTCTCGACGAACGTCGCACAGGTCGCACAGGGCGGCGAGGTCTCCGAAGCCGAGATCGAGAACGTCATCGACAACCCCTCGAACGTCAACTACGCACGTCGAAACATCATCACGAAGGGCGCAATCATCGAGACGTCCGCCGGTCGCGCCCGCGTCACCTCGCGTCCCGGCCAGTCCGGACAGGTCAACGCCGTTCTCCTCGACTGAGCGCCGTCGTACGATCCTCCGGTTCGACGCAGCCCGGCTCGCGAGTT
>LKMY01000098.1 GCA_001564205.1 Nanohaloarchaea archaeon PL-Br10_U2g5 | reverse complement strand
CTTGTCGTCGTTCGGTTCCGACTCACTCGCGTCAGCGGAATCCCCGGCTGGGTGGTTCCTGCTATCCGCTCGGAACCGATCTCCGACCGCGATGAGCGCCGAGACGCGCTCCCCCCACACCTCGTCGTCCAGACCGACGACGGCGATGTCCTCGACGGCGGGGAACTCACAGAGCACGTCGACGACCTCTCCGGGTTCGACGTTCTCCCCGCCGCTAATGATCCGGTCATCGAGCCGGTTGAGTACGTATACGAACCCGTCCTCGTCGAGGGAACCGACATCTCCGGTGTGAAGACCGTGCGGGCCGAACGACGACCGGTCCAGCTCCTGTGATCCGTCGTTGCCGGTGTCGATGTATCCCGGTGTCACAGTCGGACCGTCGACGACTATCTCGCCGGTCTCCCCGGAATCGACCGCGACGCCGTCCTCGTCGACGATGGTCACGTCAGTGCCGAAGATCGGTCGGCCGACAGTGTCGAGCCGCTTTCGTGTCTCCTGTGGAGGCGCGGTCGCGACCTGTGAGGCCGCCTCCGTCATTCCGTAGGTCGGGTACACTGGAATCGAGTAATCCCGGCATCGTTCGAGCAGGTCTTCGGGTGCGGGAGCGCCGCCGAGCAACACCGTCCGAAGCGAGTCCGAGAGCGTCCCTCGTCTGTCGAGCATCTGCTGGAGCATTGTCGGCACGAGCGAGACGCCTGTGACATCGTACGTATCGATGTCGTCTGCGGTTCCCCCCGGATCGAACCCCTCACGAAGGATCAGCGTCGTCCCGTATAAGACGGACCGATACACCGGAGCGAGCCCCCCCATGTGGTGGAGCGCGAGCGAGACCAACCAGCGGTCGCTCGGCTCGACTCCGAGCCGAAACGCGGAGGCGATCGCTGAGCTGTACACGTTACCCGCGGTGAGCGGAACCGGTTTCGGATCACCCGTCGTTCCCGAAGTAAACAGCACACAGAGCGTGTCGTCAGACTCCCACGTCGGCGGATCGACGGGATCCGGCTTTCTCTCGTGAACGGCGGTGACCGTCTCGTCCGCTGGCTCGTCCACGGAGAATACCGGGACGGTTCCTGTTCGTTTGACCGCCGCAAGTGCCGTATTTTCGGTAGATTCAGCACAGACGACCGCCGAGAGATCGACGGCGTCGATACGCTCCGCGAGCTCGCGCTCCGTGAGTCCTTCACCGAGCGGGACGAACGTCGCGCCGATCCGCATCGCTGCGTGGATCAGTCCGACGGTTCCCACATACGGCGGAGTGAGCACCCCCAACGTATCGCCCGCCTCGATCCCGTGCGCGGTGAGCCGGCCGGCCGTCTCCGAAACGAGGCGATCGAGGTCCGTGTAGGTCCACGACTCGCCGTCTTCCGCGCGGACGAGCGCGGTATCCTCCGGCGATGAGACGACACGGTGTGAGAGCCAGTCGCGCATCGGTGTCACGCCTCCAACGTCGGCGGCGACCCCGTCAGACCCCGGCCAGTTATCAGTCGAGGATCACTCATCGGACGGTTGTCGGACGGTCAGTACAGGCACGTCAGAGGTTCGAACGACCCGTTCCGTGACGCTTCCGAGAAGGTAGCGGTCGAGCCCCTTCCGCCCGTGCGTGCCCATTACGATTATGTCGATGCCGTTCTCGCCGACGTAGTCGGTAATTGACCGATAGGCGGTCCCCGTCGTGACCGTCGACACACACTCGACGCCTGCCGCTTCGGCAGTTTCTGCGACCCGGGTCGTCGCGGCATCGCCTTCAGATTCGAGCGCCTCGATGACGATCTCCGCACCGGCCTCGAGCGTCGAGTACGCGGCGCCGTCGACGACGTACAGCGCGTGGAGGCGGGCGTCGTACTGTTGTGCGAGGTCGATCGCGTGCTCAATCGCGGCGTCCGACGCCGGACTTCCGTCGGTCGGTACGAGGATCTGAGAGTACATTTCGTCACAAACTACACCGGGTATCGATTAAAAACCCGATCACGACGAGCGGGTTTTGGGAACTCGATCGGCCGCGGGTATCCGAACTGTTGATTTCGGTCGCTCCTATCGGAATCCCATCGCTTCGATCTGCTCCTGATACCGGTTGCGGATGGTGACCTCCGTCACCTGTGCGACATCGGCAACCTCGCGTTGCGTCTTCTTCTCGTTACAGAGCAGGGACGCGGCGTAGATCGCGGCCGCGGCGAATCCTGTCGGCGACTTCCCGGAGAGGAGCCCCTGTTCGGCCGAGACGTCGATGATCTCGGTCGCTTTTGACTGAACCTCTTCGCTGAGCTCGAGGGCCGACGCGAAGCGGGGAACAAACTGTTTCGGATCGACCGGTTTGAGCTCTAAACCGAGCTCCTGAGAGATGTACCGATACGTTCGGCCGATCTCTTTCTGTGGGACCCGTGAAACGTCGGCGACCTCGTCGAGCGACCGGGGAATCCCTTCTTGCCGACAGGCGGCGTACAGGGCAGCGGTAGAGACCCCTTCGATCGAGCGACCGCGAATCAGATCCTCGTTGAGGGCTCGACGGTAGATGACGGAGGCGACCTCGCGTACCGATCGCGGCACGCCGAGCGCGCTGGCCATGCGGTCGATCTCTGAGAGCGCGAACTGGAGGTTGCGCTCGCCAGCGTCTTTCGTTCGAATGCGCTCTTGCCACTTCCGGAGACGGTGCATCTGTGAGCGCTTCTCCGAGGAGAGCGACCGTCCGTACGCGTCCTTATCTTTCCAGTCGATTGTCGTCGTCAACCCCTTGTCGTGCATCGTCTCCGTAATCGGGGCGCCGACGCGCGATTTCGACTGTCGTTCGGAGTGGTTGAACGCGCGCCACTCCGGCCCGCGGTCGATGTTCTGTTCGTCCAGCACTAGTCCGCAGTCCTCGCAGACGAGCTCTTGATCGGCGTCTGTGACGATTTCGCTCGACTCACACTCCGGACAGGAGAGTGCTTCCTCGTCCGATTCTCGCTCGGTGTCCCGCTCCTGTTGGCGCTGGCGGCTCGGACGTTCCATTATAAGGTTTCTGGTTATTGCCGTATTTAAACCTTTGTCCCAGATCGTCAGCCGATATCGGCCGACAAAAACCAGCAAAACGTCGTGATGTGGCGATAGAAGTGCTAAGACCGGATAACGTGTCGAAATTCTAGACTGCTGGCAACGTGGCTCCGTCCGAATACTCGAGTCGTCGAACACGAAACGTGACTGTTCCTTACAGTCGAAACAGACTGGGTGTGGGCCGAGAGTATATTACCACTGAACATTTAGAAACGTTTTTGTATTACTATAACATATCATGGCGTATGAGTACGACGCAGTCTACCGAGATCGAAGCGACGCTTCAGGGCTGTCGCCCGGCCGAGGTAGAGCCGATCGTCATCGATGCCGACGACCTCGACAGCACCGCCCCCGAACATCTCCGCGATCTCAAGGCCACGCTCTCGACCCGCGGCTACCAGCCGGCGACGTTATCAGTCGCGGCCCGGTTCGACGCCGCCGACACGCTTGCGACACAGCACGAAGCGGACCGTCTCCGCGAACTGGTTCGCGCCGCTGCGTTCCTCGGTGCTGGTCGAATCGAAGTCAGCCTCGACGAGGTTGCCGACCCCGGCGTCACCGAGCCGGCGCTGTCGGCGCTCGCCGAGCGCGCCCGCCGCGAAGGTGTCGAACTCGTTCGCTCCGACGCCGCCTGAGGGATGGCGTCGAAGCGCTCGCTCGCGACCAAGCTGGGTGTTGTCACCGGCTTTGAGAACCCGCGCGCCGGTCTCGAGCAGTACCCGACGCCCCCGGATCTTGCGGCCCACGTGATCCACCTTGCGGACCTCCACGGTGACATCGACGGTCGAACTGTCCTCGATCTCGGCACCGGAACCGGAATGTTAGCGCTCGCCGCCGCGCTCCGCGGACCTGCCCGCGTGTTCGGTGTCGAACTCGACCGAGCCGCGCTGACAACCGCCGTCAGCAACGAACGCCGCGTCGCCGCCAGTGCGCCCGTTCACTGGCTCCAAGCCGATGCGACGCGACTCCCACTCGACATTCCGGACGCGGCCACCGTCGTGATGAACCCTCCCTTCGGCGCACAGGACGGCAACCGAAACGCCGATCGGGGATTCTTGGCCACCGCGAGCCGGACGGCGGCCGTCTCGTACTCGGTCCACAATGCCGGCAGCCAGGCGTTCGTCGAGTCGTTCGCGACCGACAACGGCGGCGAGGTAACCCATGCGTTCGCGGCCAACTTCGCGATCGAGGCGCAGTTCGACCACCACACCGACGAGTCGCGTGACATCGACGCCGAAGTGTACCGAATCGAGTGGGACTGACGTCCTCTCCCGCCGAATTCGACTACCGTCTTCCGTCGTATCGCTCCAGCTGCGCGATCCGCACCCGCGTCTCACCGCGCTCAGCGACGATCTGATTGTTCTCACGGACGAACGAGACCCCTTGGAGTGTCACTGACTCGTCCGGACCCGGAATGGCCGCGGTCTCGGTCGCGCCCGCGTGGTCGACCCGGAGTTCGAACCCCCCGTCGACGGCGGCGACGGTGATGTTTCGCCCGTCGATCCGCGGCTCTGCCCGGACCGGGTCGCTCGTGAACAGCGTCGACCGCGTCTCGTCGTGTACCGCGTCAACCCGGTACGTCGGCCCGCCGTTCGTTGCCACCCACCCAGTCCGCTGGACCCAGACGGTCTCGCGCCAGCCGGTTCCGCCGACGTCGACCGCGCGGTAGCCCCAGAACGCCAAGTTCCCCCGTGACACCGCCGTCGTCCAGATCTCTCGGTCCGCGTTCTTGACGATCACGCCGGAAGTCTGAACCGACGTCGAACGCCCGAACGCCTCGACGTCGACAACGCTCACCAGTTCGTCTTCGACGTCCTCAGCGTACGTCACCTGATACCCTTCAACTTCGATCGGGTCGCCCGGGAGGTCGCCGTCACTGACGGTGACGAGGTTCGGGAGGACGCCTGGACCGGCGACGACGGCCAGCGCCGAGACGAGCAGCAGGAGCCCAACGGCAGCAGGCGTCGCAGACCGAACGCTCCCGCGAACCGTCTCGGGTTCGGGGACGGCCAACGCCGGCCAAAACGGCTCGTCGCGTCCCGCGACGGCGACAGCGACAATGGCGGCGAGGAGCGCGAGCAGCCCGAGCCCGAGGGCGCGGTACAGCTCGTACTGCTCGTTTCCAAGGTACCAGTACACCGCCCAGAGCCGACGAGATGCGCCGAAGAGGAGGATCCCGCCGAACGCGGCGAGCGCAGCCGTTCGCACCGGGCGTTCGTCGCTCCCGCGCCGCCGGCGGATCAGCCACACCGCGGCGAGTATTCCGGAGATGAGCCCGATCGCGTGGCTTTGGACCGCGATGTTCGCCCAGCCCGGCGCCCCGTACGATCCGCTCGCTTCGGCGAACGTGACGGGGTTACGGAGCGTCTCGTAAGCGACGTTCACGAGAGTCGCTCCCGTCAGCGCCGCGATCGTCCCTATCGGGTAGTGAACGAGTGCGAATCCCCAGAGGGCAAAGACGACTCCTGAAAAGCCGATCACGGGGCCAAGCGCAAACAACGAAGAGACAGCCCCGAACAGAAGCATCGCCCCGGGAACGATGAGGAACGCTCGGATGTAGGGGTTTGTCGCCGGAGTTTCGATCTCGAGTAGTGCGCGCAGCGAACCGACTGACGGTGTCGTCAAGCCTGTGGCCCCTGCGGTGACTGACTCCCGAGTGAGCGACTCCGGAAGGACCGACCGAAACGTCCCCGTCTCGTTATCGACCTCGCGCCCGTGCGGGAAGTGGCCGTACGCGTACTCCGCGAGCGCGCCGGCGACGAGCGTCGAGAGGAGGTTACCGGTGATGTGACTCCGACTCGAATGTGCGAAGCCGGACCAGAGCACTCCCTCGGCATAAAAGTACGACCACGCCCGGAACGGGATCACCACGGGTCGATCCGGGTTCTCGATCCCGCTTTGCACGAACAGGTACACCGCGACGACGACGCCGATAACCACGAGCGTCCCCCACGGGACGCCGAGCAGAAGTCTCGAACGGAGCGCCTGCGTCCACGCGCCGTCTGGGCGATCCGTCCGATATACGGCGGTGAGTGCGAGCGCGACCAGCACGCCACCGACCGCGAGATGAGTCGCGTCCGATAGCAGGGCGTCGACCAGCGCGTCGGAGAGCAGCGTCACAGGGAGAAGATTCGAGGGCAGCGCCTCCACGACCATGTCGTAGACAGAACGGACGGTCGTATATCAATTGGCGGGTCCGTCGAACGCTGCGGCGTCCCACGACCGCAGACGACGACGGCCTCAGATCTTATTCTCTGCGTCGTCGGCGAGCTCTTTCATCCGTTTGCCGACGCGACCGGCCGGAGAGAACTCGTCTTCGCTCATCGCGTTCGCGAGGGCGTTACCCAGCACGAACACGGCGTGTTTGTGCTCGCTCTTCGATTTGTGAACGTGCGAGGGGTCGACGTCGAGCTCGTCGTAGGGGTCGAACAGGGAGCCGTCGACCGTCTCGTGGCTCCGGAAGTGTTCCATGATCGTTACCATCTGT
>LKMY01000097.1 GCA_001564205.1 Nanohaloarchaea archaeon PL-Br10_U2g5 | reverse complement strand
CGAAGAGGCGGCTGTCGCGCTCGCAAACGGCGATCTCGACGCGGCCGACGAGACGCTGGCGGCGGCGTTTCCGAGCGTCTGCGAACGAGAGTCACCCGACGCCGTTGCGATCGGAGCCGCGAGCGCAACGAGCCCCACCGAGACCGGGTCCGAGACCGCCGAGGAGATAGCAGATCGAACGGTTCGATGTCTCCGCTACGATCCGACTGTCGAAGCGGATCCGACGCGTCGCGCGAGAAAGGAGGAGGACGCGGACGGTACCGGCGGTGACGGCGAGAAAGAGCGCTAACGCGTCGTGAGACGGAGCGCTAACGCGTCGTGAGACGGAGCGCTAACGCGTTGTGAGATGGAGCGCTAACGCGTTGTGAGACGGAGCGGGAGAGCCGGCCGCCGGTTCACCGAACGATCTCGACCGCGGTCTCCGCCGTGAGCCCGCGTCCGTCGGCGTCGGCCGTGTTGATCGCGGCGCCGATCGTGTAACGCCCGGGATCAGCGGAGATCCAGTCGCTGTCGGATACCCGAAACAGCTGGTCCCACCGTTTTCGGAACTCCTTGCGCTCGCCGCGGTCGAACGCGAACGCCCCGGGTTCGTCCGGCGGGTTCCGAAGCGGTACTCTCGACCCCTCGACGGCGCCGTCGACGGTCCACTCCCACAGCAGCGGTGACGTCGTCGATATCGATACCGGAAACGGCGCGTGGTTGCGAATCGTCACGAGGAAGGGGATCGGCTCACCGACCGCGTACTCCGACTCCGGCGTCTCCACGTCCACGGAGACGAATCGATGACGCAACCGATCGGGGACGAAGAGATCACTTAACATCGACGACGGAACCGAACGCATCGCCTGAAGCTTCGTCCTCCGTTTCCGCTCGTTCGGAGCGTGCGCTTCGGCGTCGTCGCGATGGAGCGCGTCCGACTCGTATATCCGACGCATTACCGGAGGTACGTGGCCCCGAAAAGAAAACGTTCCGACCGCTCAGTCGTCCGCGCGACCGCGGTCAGCATCCTCGCTCGCGTCGGCGCCAGTGGACCCTCCCGTCTCGCGGAACGTCTCCGTTCCCTCGTCGAACCGGTCGTCGTACCGGAGACAGGCAATCTGGTGGTCGGTTCCCACGTCGTAGCCGGTCGGGTGGTGTTCCGCACACGGCGTGGTAAACGCCGCTTCGAACACCGCGGCTGCCTCGTCGATCGCCTTGTCGTGAAGCGCGTCGATCCCTTCGGTGACGGCCTCCTCCGCGGCAGGGTCCGACAACGCTGCCGGGAGGTCAAACTCTTTGCGCACCATCTTATCGAAGACGTCACGCGTCGCCTCCGCGGGGTCCTCGCGGCTCCCCGAGACGTCGTCGGTCAGCTCCGTCGTGACGGATTCGACGGAGTCGGCCTGCCGCGTCCGGAGCTTCAGATCCATGACCGAGCGCCAGACGTCCTGTGAGAGGTCGTAGTCGCCGTCGCGGATCACTCTCGGACAGCGGGTGTGGAACCGGCAGCCTGAAGGCGGATCGAGCGGCGAGGGGACCGTTCCGGAGAGGAAGATCTGTTCGCTTTCCCACAGCGGATCTGGCTCTGGGATGGCCGAGAGCAGCGCCTCCGAGTACGGGTGATACGGCGGCTCGAACACCTCTCGCGTCGGACCGACCTCAGCGATCTCACCGAGATACATCACGGCAATGCGGTCGGAGATGTGTTCGACCACGCTGAGGTCGTGTGCGATGAACACGTACGAGAGTCCGAACTCCGCTTGTAGATCCTCTAAGAGGTTGAGAATCTGCGCTTGAACGCTCACGTCGAGCGCCGAGACGGGCTCGTCACAGACGATCACTTCGGGGTCGACTGCCAGCGCGCGGGCGATGCCGATCCGCTGTCGCTGTCCACCGGAGAACTCGTGCGGGTAGCGGTTCGCGTGGCTCGGGTTGAGTCCGACCGTTTCGAGCAGCTCATAGATGCGCTCTTTCCGCTCGTCGCCCGTGGCGATGTCGTGGATGTCGAGCGGCTCGCCGATGATATCGCCGACGGTCAGTCGCGGGTTCAGACTGGAGAACGGGTCTTGGAAGATGTACTGGATGTCCTTCCGAAGGTTGCGAAGCTCGGAGCTCGACAGCGCCGTAAGCTCTTGGCCCTTGTAGTAGACGGAGCCGCCGGTCGGCTCGATCAGCCGGAGCATACTCCGGCCGAGCGTCGTCTTCCCGCAGCCGGACTCGCCGACGACGCCGAGCGTCTCTCCCTCGTGCAGTTCGAGATCGACGCCATCGACCGCTTTCACCCACTGCGATCGACCGAGAAGCTTGTCGACGAACCCACCAGTCGAATCGTAGTACTTTTCGAGGCCGTCGACCCGGAGGATCGGTTCGGGGCTACTCACTGCGATCACCCTCGACGTACTGCTCGACGGTGCCGTCGGTCGGCCCGTCGACCTCGATCGAGTAGGTGAGCCCCTGCGAGAGCCCCTCGGTGTACTCAATGCATGCGGCACCGTGTTCGGTGTCCATCGTCGCTTCGCGACCCGTCTCCACGTCAGTCAGTGCCGGCTCGCTGCGAGTGCATTGTTGTTCGGCGAACGGACACCGCGGGTGGAAGCTACAGCCGGACGGGAGCTCGACGAGGTCCGGCATCGTTCCGGGAATCGTCTGGAGGCGCTCTCGGCCGTCGCCCACACGCGGGATCGAGCTCATCAGTCCGACGGTGTACGGGTGTTTCGGGTCGTAGTATAGCTCCTCGACAGACGCCTTCTCGACCGGTCTCCCGGCGTACATCACCATCACGCGGTCACAGACTTCCGCGATGACGCCGAGGTCGTGGGTGATAAGCTGGATCGCGGTGTCGAAGTCGTCGGCAAGCTCGCGGAGCTCGTCGAGGATCTGCGCTTCGATCGTCACGTCGAGCGCGGTCGTCGGCTCGTCGGCGACGATGAGGTCGGGGTCACACGACAGCGCCATCGCGATGATCGCCCGCTGTTGCATCCCGCCCGAGAACTCGTGGGGATAATCCGAGAACCGCTCTTCGGCCTCGGGAATCCCGACGCGATCGAGCAGTTGAATCGTCCGTGCGCGAGCCTCTTCGGACGTGTGGTCGAGGTGATGTTCGATCGCTTCGGCGATCTGCCCGCCGACGGTGTACACCGGATTGAGCGCCGTCTGTGCGTCCTGGAAGATCATCGCGATCTCGTTGCCCCGGATAGATCGGATCTCCGCTTCGGACATCTCCAGGAGGTTCTCTCCTTTAAATAGGATCTCACCGCTCTCGATCTGTCCGGGGCTGTCGATCAGCCGGAGGACGGAGAGTGCGGTGACGCTTTTTCCAGCGCCGCTCTCGCCGACCACGCCGAACTTCTCGCCGCTCTCGATCCGATACGAGAGGTTATCGACGGCAGTGACGACCCCCTCTTGGGTGTAGAATCGGACGGTGAGATCTCTCACTTCAAGCAGGGGTGCCATCAGTCGTCACCCCCGCGGCCGACACCGGTCTGTTGTGCGTCCAACGCGTCGTTGATACCGTCGCCGATCAGGTTCATCGACATCACGAACGTAAAGATAGCGGCACCGGGGTACACCGTCGCCCACCACGGGATCTGCCCGCCAGGACCCTGAATCAGTGTCTCCCGGGTCTCGTCGAGCATCGTCCCCCACTCGGCCGTACTCGGGTCCATCCCGAGCCCTAAGAATCCGAGCGCAGCGACGCCGATCACGACGCTACCGATGTTGAGCGAGGCCAACACGATAAGCGGCGGCATCGCGTTCGGTGCGATGTGTCTGAAGACGACCGACCGGTCGCGCGCGCCGAGCGCCTTCGCCGCCAGTACGTACTCGTTTTCTTTGATCTGTAACACCTCACCGCGGACGAGCCGGCCGTACCCGGCCCAGCCGAAGAGGCTGAACGCTAACACGAGCTGCCAGTAGCCGCCGCCGAGGATGGCGACGATGATGAGCGCCAGGATGAGCCCGGGGAACGCGAAGATGGTGTCGACGATTCGCATCATCAGCTCGTCGACGTTCCCACCGTAGTAGCCCGAGATAGCCCCGTATATCAGCCCGAACGACGCCGTCAGTCCGACGACGATGAAGCCGATCGAGATGCTGTATCGGCCTCCGACCAAGATGCGGGAGAACAGGTCACGGCCGGAGCCGTCGATACCCATCGGGTACTCGCGCGACGGCGGATCGTAAATGCCCACCGACGGATCTTCGGTGAAGTAGATGATCGTCGTCGGGTCGTACGGGGCCAGCGCGAACGGCTGTATCAGGAACCCGTACACTTCGATGGGGCGCGCAAAGAAGGCGATAAGCGACATCAGAACCACGATGGCGAGCGCACCCATCGCCGACCAATTACGCTTGAACCGCTGGAGGCCGCGCCGCCAGCGGCCGACCGTCTCGCCGCTCGTTCCGTCGGTCCAGTCCGAGAGCGGTTCCCGTTCCGTGACGCGGTCCGAGTCGAATCCGGTAATGCGGATCCGACCGCGGTCGCTGTGTGTCTGTCGTTGATCAGTCATATCTAATTCTCGGGTCAAGTGCGGCGTACAAGATGTCTGCAACGAGATTCGCCAGTATCACGAAGAAACCGGTGAACAACGTGATCGCCATCACGATGTTTATTTCTCGGCTGTCGATTGCGGCAATGAACTCTCGGCCGAGCCCGGGCCAGTTGAACACGACCTCAACGACGACCGAGCCGGCGACGATCCCGGCGGTAAGCGTCGCGGCGAGCGTGACGACGGAGATGAGCGAGTTCCGCAACACGTGTTTGAGGATCACCGTCCGCTCGGGGAGCCCCTTTGCCCGCGCCGCCGTGACGTACTCTTTGTTCAGCTCTTCGGTCATCGACGTCCGCATCACGCGCATGATGCTCGCTGCCGCCGCAGTCCCGATCGTGACTCCGGGGAGGATGAGGTACCAGAGCATATCCGGGTGATACAGCGGCAGTCGCGACGGCGCCAACACCGGGAACAGCCCGAGGTACATCGAGAAGATCAGGATCAGCATTAACCCGAGCCAGAAGTTCGGGATCGAAATGCCGGAGAGCGCGATGAAGCGGCTCACCGTGTCACCGAGACGGTCCTTGTTGACCGCGGCGTAGATCCCGGTCGGAATCGCGATGACGAGCGCGAACACCCAGCCGAAGACGCCGAGCGCGATCGTTTCGGGGAGCCGCCGCCAGACGATGGCGGAGACGTCACGGCCGGTCCGAAGCTCCTGGCCGAAGTCGCCGACCATCACGTTCGTGATCCAGGTGAGGTACTGCTCCCACACGGGGCCGGACAGCCCCCAGCGCTCGCGAAGCCGCGCCTCGTCAGCGGGCGAGACGTCCGGATTCAATGCGACCAGCTGTGACACGGGGTCACCGGGCGTCAGGTGAAACAGCCCGAACGTGATCACCGAGACACCGAACAGTATCGGGATCACTGATAGTACGCGTTTCAGGATGAAACGTTGGAGGCTCATCGTTGCTCGGTCATCGTCGTAGGGTCATTGTACGTGGTGAGGGTGGCTGTATCGAGACAGTTCGCGAAAGAGGGTGCACCGACCGACTGCAGTTCGGCGTGGCTTACCCTTCGTGGTCTGCGGCGACTTCCTGGAGCAGCTCCTCGGCGCGTTCGGGGTCGAACTCGTTCAGCGGGCGAAGTCGCTCTTCGAGCGCGTCGTGGTCGACGGTACCCGAACCGTGAGCGAGTTCCGGGATGTCGGTCCAAGCGGGACGGCCCCACCCGTTCAACACGTTGTCGACGATCGCCTGACGCGGCACGAGGTGGTTGACGGCCTGACGAAGACGCGGGTCGTCCCACGGCTCGACGTTCATCGGGTACTGAATGTACTCGTAACCGCCGGTCTCGACGCCGTGGACGATGAACCCGTCGTCGGCGTCGAAGTCGTCGAGCGTTCCCGTAGCGAGCCCGTAGGTGATGTCGACCTCGTCGTTCTGGAGCGCACCGGAGCGGGTCGCGTCGTCCGGGACGATCTCCAGTTCGAAGCCGTCGATGACGGGGCCGTCCGGGAAGTCGGAGGAGCCGTCGAACCAGTCGAACGCCGCTTCGACGCCCTGCTGTTCGACCCAGTAGTTGTCGAACTTCTCGACCTCGTAGAACTGTTCGTCTTCGAACTCGTCGAACTCGTAGGGGCCCGTTCCGATGGGCGTGTGTCCCTCGCGCGGGTCGATGGTCTCGTCGTCTCCGATCTCGTCGATCTGCGTCGAGTTGAGGATGAGAAGACCGGGGAGTTCCCGTTCTCCCTCCGCGTCCGGGACCTGCGCGTACATGTCCACGGTGTACTCGTCGACCTCGACCACTGCCAGCACCGAGTCGTACGTCTGCGGAGCAATCACGGTGTCTTCCGCGTACTCGTACGTCGCGACGACGTCCTCGGCCGTGAGCTCGTCGCCGTTGTGGAACTCGACGCCTTCCTGCAAGTGGTAGCGGAAGTGCATCCCGTAGGTGCCGTCCTCGGCCGCCTCACGGGCGTCCTCGTGGGTCAGGATACCGACCTCACCGTCCTCGGGCTCGGCTTCGACGATGGCGTACTCGTCGGT
>LKMY01000096.1 GCA_001564205.1 Nanohaloarchaea archaeon PL-Br10_U2g5 | reverse complement strand
GGGTGACGAGCGTGCAAGAGATCGAGGGGTACTCGAAGGAGATGGACGGCGTCGTCACTCGTGAGGTGTTCAGTTGGGATCCCGTCGAGGACGACATCGTCTTCCAGGGGATGAACAACTCCTACGTGTTAGAAGAGCAGATCGCGACGCTTTTGGGCTACGCCGACACCCGCGATATTTACGACGATCTGCAGTTCCGCGCGGAGCTGATAGAGCGGATGATCCAGGAAGGAGTCTTAGGCTACCACGAGGTGAACGACGCGATCAACTCCTTCCAACGCGACGGCGTCGAGGGGCTCTCCTTCGATATGCATCGGAACGTCAGGTAGCGATGGCGGTGAAACAGGTCGGAGACGGCCTCGCAACGGCGGCACAGCTGACCGGCGACATTGTCGCGTCGTACGAGAAGCTCGACATCTCGAAGCGGAAGTACGTCGGGATGGTGCTGATCCCGGCTATCGCGATGTTTCTCGCGAGCGTGGTCGGCCTGTTCGTGCTCCCGTTACCGTTTGCGGCACGGGTCCCGGTTCCGATGTTCGGCGGGCTGGTGTTGGTGTCGGCCGTTATCTATCCGAAGATCTACCTGAGCAGCCTGGAAACGCAGATCGACAACCAACTCCACCTCGTGATGACGCATATGACCGTGCTGTCGACGACGAACATCGACCGCATGGAGGTGTTCCGAACGCTGGCGAAAGAGGAGGAGTACGGCGTCGCGGCCGAGGAGATCGCCCGTGTCGTCCACCTCGTCGACACGTGGAATCAAAGCCTTGACGACGCGTGTCGTCGTCGGGCCCAGGAGGTCCCCTCTGACGCGATGGCCGACTTCTTCGACCGGCTCGGCTACACGATGGGGGCCGGTCAGTCGTTAGAAGAGTTCCTCGTCTCCGAACAGGACGTCATGCTCGCCAAGTACGAGACGCTGTACGAGTCCTCGCTGGCGAACTTAGAGGTGATGAAAGACCTCTACATGTCGATGATCCTCTCGATGACGTTCGCGCTGGTCTTCGCCATCGTGCTCCCGATTCTCACCGGAAACGACCCGACTGCGACGGTGGCGGCCGTCATCGTGCTGTTCGTCTTCGTCCAACTCGGCTTCTACGCGATGATCCGAGCGACCTCGCCGTACGACCCGATCTGGTTCCACCCCGACGACCGGGCGCCCGGTGACTTGAAGCTGTGGGCGTCTCTGGGAGTCGGCGGCGGACTGTCCTTTCTCATTATCGGTCTCACCACGGCCGGGATGTTCGGGTACGGACCGGGACTTCCCGGACTCCTCTGGTTCGTCGACGACGTGCGGCTTCCGCTGTACCTCGCGGTCCCCATCTCGCCGCTCATCATCACCGGTGTTATCCTCAGACAGGAAGAGCAGGCGATCACGGCTCGCGACGGCGAGTTCCCCTCGTTTATCCGTGCACTCGGGGCGACCGAAAGCGCGAAGCAGTCGACGACGACGGACGTGTTGACGACGCTCCGCGAGAAGAACTTCGGCGCGTTATCGCCCGCGATCGAGCGGCTCTACCGTCGACTCAACATGCGGATCAGCACCGAAGGGGCGTGGCGTTCGTTCACGTACGACACTCGGTCGTACCTCATCCAGAAGTTCTCCGAGATGTATCTCGTCGGACGGCAGATGGGCGGCGAGCCGAAGATGCTCGGCGAGCTGATCTCGAAGAACATGAACGCCGTAAACCAACTACGCGAGCAGCGGCGACAGGCCGCAATGACCTTTATCGGGCTGTTGTACGGGATCACAGCGGCGGCGACGTTCGCCTTCTTTATCGGCTTAGAGATCGTCGCAATCCTCGCTGAGTTGACCGCCGACTTCGAACTCGACCAGATGGATATCGGCCAGATCGTCTACCCGGGCGCGTACAACATCCCGCTCATCGAGTACCTGCTTCTCACCGTCGTCTTGTTTAACGCCGCTCTCTCCTCGCAGATGATCCGACGGATCGACGGGGGGAACCCAGCGAACGGGTACATTCATTTCGTGCTGTTGACCTGGCTCGGCGCGGCGACGGCGATCGCCACACGAACGCTGGTCAACGCGATCTTGACGATTTAAGCCGTGGTTCGGTCCGTCGACCGGTTCACAGAGGAACAAGGAGAAAGCCCACGGCTTCAGCCGTGGGAGGAATCCGACTATTCGAACAGCGTCGGCTCAGCAACATCGTCGTCGGCCGCCTCCCTCCACGACCGACTCGGCTTCCACCCGAACAGCCGCTCTGCCTTCTCGAGCGCGTAGGCGCTCCGGTCGTCTCCGTCGTCAACTGCGTTGTCGTCCGGTATCCCGTCGTACGACTCGCGAAGGAGATCCAAAAGGGGATGACCGAGCGCGTTGTCGGCGGCGACGCAGTTGACCGCCTCGTGGGTTCCGGGGGCCACGGCCGGATCGGACTCCCCAGTCTCCGCAAGCGCGGCGGCGACGAGATCAGCCACGTCGCGAGCGTCGACGTACGACCAGAAGTTCCCGGCTCCCGCGTCGAGATCACTCACGTACTCGTCGCCGCGACAGGGGTACACGCCCGGGTACTGGATCCACGAGGGGCGGATCGAGACCACCGAAACGTCCTCGCGCCGGGCGACGGCTCCCGCCGCCGCCTCCGCGGTCACTTTCGAGAGGCCGTACGGATCTTCGGGCCGAAGCGGGTGGTCCTCGGTGATGGGGAGCTCGTCCGGAAGCGGAGTCGGATCGGCGAAGAAGAACCCGTACGCGCCGTCGCTGGACGCCTGGACGATGCGGGCGTCGGCCCGCCCCGCGGCGTCGAGGACGTTCTTCGCCGCGTGAACGTTCGTCTCGAAGACGCGACCGTCGGGGTGGGTGCCCGCGACCGGGATCGCCGCCCAATGGACGACCGCGTCCGGGTCGACGGCGCTGACGACATCGAGCGCCTCGCCGCGGTCGGCGAGGTCGGCCGCGCGGAACGAGACGTGCGGGGCGGGGTCCGCGCCGAGACCGGGGTGGTCGTAGTCGACGACGACGACGTCGTAGTCGCCCGCGAGCCGATCGACGAGCCAGCGCCCGGACGCGCCGCGACCGCCAGTAACGAGAACGGTTTCCATACCCGTGGATCGACAGGCTCGGAAAAAAGCGCTTTCTTCAGTTGACGTGGAGGCGTCCGCGACCGGCCGACTCCGAGGCGGCCAGTATCGACCGACGGGGAGGCGTCCGTCCGTAGGTCCGGCAGCCTTTAACGCACCGAGCGATAAATTACGGACATGGAATGGAAGACGGACTGGGGACTGCGTGGACGGATGGCGTTCACGATGTTCCTGCTCTTCGCCCTCTACGTCGTGTTCGTGGGAGTGTTAACGCTGTACTTCCAGAACTTCCTGTTCCCGATGATCATGCTGGGGGCGTTCTCGATCGCACAGTACTTTTTCAGCGATAAGCTCGCCCTCCGGAGCATGGGCGCCAAGGAAGTGACGCCGGAGGAGTACCCGGACCTCCACCGCCGGATGGACCGGCTGAGCCAGCAGGCCGATATCCCGAAGCCGACGGTCGCCGTCGCCGACACGCAGGTACCGAACGCGTTCGCGACTGGCCGGAACAAAAAGAACGCGACCGTCGCGGTGACGACCGGACTGCTCCGGTCGCTCAACGAGGACGAGCTCGACGCCGTTCTCGCTCACGAGCTCGCGCACGTGAAGAACCGCGACGTGATGGTGATGACCATCGCCTCGTTCCTCTCGACTATCGCCTTCTTTATCGTGCGGTGGGGCTGGCTCCTCGGCGGGAACAACCGACAGGGGGCACCGGTCATCGTGGCGATCATCGCCTCCTTGGTCGTGTGGGTCATCTCGTTCCTGCTGATCCGCGCGCTCTCGCGGTACCGCGAGTACTCCGCCGACCGCGGCGCCGCCCTCATCACGGGGAAACCCGGTGCGCTCGCGTCGGCGCTGATGACGATCGACGGCCGGATGGACCGGGTGCCGAAAGAGGACCTCCGCGAGGAGGCGGAGATGAACGCCTTCTTCATCATCCCCATCCGCTCCGGCTTCGTCGGCAGGATCGCCTCGACGCACCCGTCGACTGAGAACCGCATCGAGCGGCTCCGTGCCCTCGAGAAAGAGATGGCGACGGCGTAGTCAGTCGCGGAGACCCGCTTCACAGAGTTCGAAGTCACACGCTTTTAGGTGCCGACCCGGTGACCGCAGTATCATGAACGCGCTCACCGACCCGACGAAGCGACGCTGGCTCGGGTGGGGATCGCTGGCGGTCGTCTTTCTGCTCGTCAACGTTCACCGCCTCTCGACGGCCGTATTGTCCGAAGAGCTGATCGACGCCTTCGCGATCACGGCGTCGCAGTTGGGAACGCTTCACGCCTCGTTTTTCCTCATTTACGCGCTCGTTCAGATCCCGACCGGCATCATAGCGGACCGGTACGGCGCGCGATATGTCGGGGCGGGGGGAGCGATCGTGCTCAGCGTCGGGGCGGTCGGATTCACGCTCAGCGGCGGGTACCTCGCGGCGTTCCTCTCGCGGGCGGTGATCGGGCTCGGCAGCGGGGTGATCTTCATCGCGACGCTCCGGTTCTGTGCGAGCTGGTTCCGGGTCGACGAGTTCGCGACGATGGCGGGTGTGACGACTGGCATCGCCGGGCTCGGCGCTATCTTTGCGACAGTCCCGTTGGCGGTTGCCATCGACTGGGCCGGATGGCAGCCGACAGTTCTCACGCTCGCGGCGGTCGGATTTCTCGCCGCCGGTGGCGTGTTCGCTCTCGTGCGAAAATCGCCCGCGGCCGCCGGTCTCGACCCGATCGAGAACGTCCCCGAACAGCGGTCGACCAGCCTCCGCGAGACGGGTGGCCACCTCAGAGCGCTGCTTACCGATATCGACCAGTGGCTGCTGTCGGTCGTGTTCTTCTCCGCGATGGGGACGATCCTCACGGTAATCGGGATGTGGGGCGTGCCGTACCTCGTCGTGGTGTACGGTCTCGACGTGACGACCGCGTCGTCCTTCACGCTCGTCGGTGCGATCGGTATGCTCGTCGGCGCGCCCGCGATCGGACGTGTGTCCGACTACCTTGGAAACCGCGTCGGACCGCTCATCGCCGGGCTCGGATTGTTTACGCTCACGCTGTCGGTCATTCCCGCGATAGGCGACCCGCCGCTCGTCGTGGTTGGCGGGGTGTTCCTCCTCGTCGGGTTCAGCCTCGGATTCGTCATGCTCGCGTTACCGATCATCAAAGAAAAGTACCCGCCGGGCGCAAGCGGCGTCGCGACCGCCACCGTCAACGGAGCCGGCTTCCTCGGCGGCGCAGTCTTGCCGACGGCGATGGGAATCGTCCTCGACGGGTACCGGACGGGCGAGGTCGTCTCCGGCGCCGTCGTCTACACGGAACTCGGCTACCGGATCGCGTTCTCGATCACGACGGTCGCCGTCGCGCTCGCGTTCTGTTGTGCGGTATGGCTTTCGGTTAGAGAACGGGGTCGGAAACGTGAGTCGGAGAAACCGAGCGATTCGAGCGGCGGTCAATCCGGATGAGCGCTGCTGTCTAGGACTCCGCCGCTTCCTCGGCCGCACCGCTCGTCAGCTCCTCGGCGACCATCGCCGGGTCCATCAGGGCGGGGTCGATCGCGAGATCGGAGACACCGGCGACGAATTCCGGGAGCGATCGGTCGGCGTACGTCACCGCGAAGAGATCGGGGTTCAGCTCCTTGGCGATCGGGATGCCGGTCGCTTCGTCCACGTCGGTCAGGACGAAGTAGTCGGCGTCACCGATCCCGGCCGCACGGAGGGTCTCCGCCGTGACGAGCCCCTCGATCCGGCGGATCTCGACGCCGAGCCCCGCGAGCTCCTCGCCGAGGCCGTGTTCGTCCGAGCCGGCGACGACCGCGGATTTCGCGCCGGAGCTCGTGGTTCCGTCCGTCATCACTCGTACTCGATCGTCGCCGGCGGTTTGTGTGTGACGTCGTAGACGACGCGCGCCACGGTCTCGTTCTCTCCGGTGATCCGGCTCTGGATCCGCTGGAGCGTGCTCCAGTCGATCTCTTGTGCGCGCGCCGTCATTCCGTCACGGCTCTCGACCGAGCGCACCGCGACGACCCAGCCGTGGACGCGGTTGTCGCCTTTCACGCCCGTCGCCTTTCCGAGGACCGCGGCGAACGCCTGCCACGGGTCGTACTCTTCCAGCTCGTCTTCGACGACGTGGGTCGCCTCGCGGGCGACGGCGGCCTTTTCGGGCGTCACCTCGCCGACGATTCGGACGGCGAGTCCGGGACCCGGGAACGGCATCCGCTCGGAGATGATCGCCTCTAAGCCGAGCGCGCGAGCGACCTCGCGGACCTCGTCTTTATATAAGTCGCGGACGGGTTCGACGATCCCCTCGAAGTCGACGACGTCGGGGAGCCCGCCGACGTTGTGGTGCGATTTGATGTTGCCTTCCGACTCGATGCGGTCCGGGTAGATCGTTCCCTGCACGAGATAGTCGGCGTCGACGTCGCGGGCGACGGTCTCGAACTCGTCGATGAATCCTTCGCCGATGGCGTGTCGCTTCGCTTCGGGGTCGGTGACGCCCG
>LKMY01000095.1 GCA_001564205.1 Nanohaloarchaea archaeon PL-Br10_U2g5 | reverse complement strand
GCACATCTCTTCAATTATCTCGGGATCGGCTCCGTTGGCGGCAGCGAGTTCATGGCGACCGCCCGCCAGCAGGTCGACGACTTCGGCGTTGATCGGCACCAAGACGAGGCGGTCACCGCGATCGAGTCGACCGACGACGGTTTCACACTGGCGACCGACGACGAAGAGTACGAGGCGGACTACGTCGTGTTGGCGACGGGCGCGAACCGCGACCTCGCGGAGTCGCTCGGCTGTGCGTTCGGCGAGGACGACACCGTCGACGTCGGCGTCTCGATGGAGACGAGCGTCGAAGGCGCGTACGCGACGGGCGGGATGGTCCGCGCCGAGGAGTGGCAGGCCGTCATCGCGGCCGGCGACGGCGCGGCCGCCGCGCTCAACATCCTCTCGAACGAGAAGGGCGAGCACTATCACGACTTCGACGTTCCGGACACCGCGAGCGCGGTGTTCGGCGGCCTGATCGACGACGACTAAGCACCCTGACGCGGCCGAACGCTATCGGCCTTCGATACTCGTTTTCACTCAGTAGTCGCACCCACAACGTCGGCGTCAGTCGGGTTCGATCCGCCGTACCGCTCAACGAACGCATCGAGCTTCTCGGGGTCGTCAGCGCCCGGCAACCGTGACGACGCCGTCTCACAGGGCTCGTCGACGCCTAGCCGATCGCAGATCCGGTCGGTCGTCACCTCGGCCATCTCACGATAGGTCGTCAGCTTCCCGCCGACCACGCTGAACAGGTTCGAGACGCCATCGTCCCCGTGGTCAATAAGCGTGAAGCCGCGAGAGATACCCCGCCGATTCGACCCCGACTCGTCCGGGCCGTAGAGCGGTCGTACGCCCCACCACGTCCGGATCGTCGGCGCGTCGGCGACCTCGGGAAGCATCGCCGCACACTCCGCGACCGAGCGCTCTATCTCCCAGTCAGCGGTCTCGTACTCGTCGGGATCGGAGACGGGGACGCTGGTCGTCCCTAACACGACCTCGCCGTCGTGCGGGACGACGATGTCGCCGTCGTCGGGATCCCGACAGCGGTTCAACACTGGGTCTAACCCCTCGTGCTCGACGGAGATCATCACGCCGCGGCTCGGGGCCATCCCCACTTCGACGCCGGCCAGCGCCGCGAGCTGATCGGCCCACGCGCCCGTGGCGTTGATCACGCACTCCGGCTCCAGCGTCGCGTCGACATCGCCGCCGACCCTGACGGACGAGACTGCGCCGTCGGTAACGTCGACCGCCTCGACCGGCGCGTGCGGGTGGACGGTCGCACCGCGTCGTTCGGCGTCGGCCGCATTCGCGGCGACCAGCCGCGAGGGGTAGATGACGCCGTCCGGAACGGTGAACGCCTCGACGACCGCCTCAGAAAGCCCGGATACTCGCTCGCGTGCGGTGTCCCCGTCAATCCGCTCCGTCTCGATACCGATCGCTTCGCAGGCGGCGAGCTTCTCCTCGAAGTACGCCGCGTCGTCCTCACTGAGCCTGACGAACAGGCCGCCCGTTTCACGGACGCATGCGCCGGAAATCTCACGGAGCGTCCGGTTCTCGGCGAGACACTCCGTGGCGCCAGGAGCGTCCGCCTCGGCGTAGCGAGCCCCGCTGTGGAGCAGCCCGTGCGAGCGGCCGGACGTGCCGCTCCCGAGTCCGCCCCGTTCGACGAGGGTGGTTTCCACGCCGCGCATGGCGAGGTCGCGAGCGATACCGGTTCCCGTCGCGCCACCCCCGACAACCAAGACGGTCGGCGAATCGCTCACGCGGCGACACCTCGCACGACACCGGAGTTCCCGCTCGTCTGACTCGTCTCAGAGCGCTTTCTCCGCGGTCGGTTACACATGTGAACGATTACGCCTGAGCACACTTGAGGGTACGGTCGGCGGTAGCCAGTATCGTCGCTCTTCGCCCGTTACAGGATGTGTCTTAAGGAGAGTTCACTCCTACTGCTACTCGTCAGCTCTCGCCGGAGCGCTATCGCGAGTCGCCCGGCGACACCGAGCAGGTGTCGACACCGAGGAGCGAGTAGAGACCGCACGTGCCGGTCGCCGCGGTTCCGAGCATCATGACGGCCGCGATGCCGGTCACGAGCGCGACGGTTCCCGGCAGGGAGAGCGCCCCAACGAGGGTGGCTAGCGAGACGGTTCCGAGAACTGCGCCCAGGGTCACTCGAACGCGCTTATCAACTGCCCCGACGTTCTGAGTCATATATGTACAATACTACGCACAACCGTATATACGTTCGTACAGAAAGGAGACGTAGCGGGCTCGCGGCAGCTGCCGACGCCACGCGAACTCACCGAGCTCACTCGAACGATCCGAGGTCCGTCTGTTCGCTCCGGTTTCGGTCTCCTCCGGCGGACGCGTCGGAGTCGGACGAAGTCTCTATCCCGTGTTTGTCGGCGATAGACCGGGCGGCGGCGAATCCGCCAGATAGCGACGCCCGTGCGGCAATTCGTTCCTCTTTGAGTCGGGACGCCGCTTCCGGGTAGACAGCGCCGTACCGGCGTTTGAACTCGTCTCGTGCCGCCTCGTAGTCGACGACCGGATACGGGTACTCCTCGCCGATTCGCACGCCACATTCGTCCTGGACTGCGAGGGGCGTTCGCTCGGGCCGATCGAGGTGTGCGGCCGGGAGCGGCTCCAGCTCCGGTACCCATCGAGTGATGAACTCCCCGGCCGGATCTTGGTCTCGAACCTGTTTCCGCGGGTTGTACAGCCGTAGCCCGGGTCGACCGACGAGCCCGCACTGCGACTGCCACTGCGTGTAGTTGATCGCCGCGACGGAGTCGATCAGGTGCCGGTGGAAGTGGTCGGCGCCGATCAGCCACGGCTGCTGGAGGATCTGAAAGTAGTAACTTGCACACATCGCGCGCATCCGGAAGTTGAGCCACCCGGTCTCGCGGAGACAGCGCATGCTGGCGTCGACCATCGGAAATCCGGTTTGTCCGGTTTTCCACGCGTCGACGAGCGCCGGATCGTGAAGATCGCGATTGAACTCACGGTACACCGGGTTCACGGCCTCGTCGAGCCACCCCGGCCAGTCGACCAGCTTCTGTCGATAATGGAGGTTCCAAAACAGCCGAGAGACGAACATCGACTTCCCGCGGCCGTCCGGGGCGTGCCCCTCGACGTAGCGATGGACCTCTCGGACCGATAGACAGCCGAACCGGAGGAACGGCGAGAGCCCGCTCGTCCCCTCGCGGGCGTCAACCGGCGAGGAGATACGCCCTGGGTAGTCACCGATCTGCGAAACGAACGATTCCAGTCGCTCCCGACCGACCGCCCGCCCGCCGTCCGGGACCTTCGACTTCGACGAGTCCACGCCGTACGCCGCCGCGACGGTCTGCGGGGTCACCCCGGTGTCGAGTCGCTCGACGGTCACCGACCGCGGGTCCCAATCGTGCGGCTCGGCAGCCAGCCACGACTCGATCGACTCCTTCCAGTCGCGTCGTGGGTGCTTCGCCTCGCGCACCAGTCCGTCGCCGTCGACGAACCGAACACCGAACCGCTCCCGGACCCGGTTATCCCGACGCAGCCCGTACCGTCCGGTCGGGCCATCGGTCGCGACGACGCTCCAGCCGGCGTCCGTGAACCGGGCGAGAACCTCGGCCGGATCGCCGTGCGCGTACGTCACCCCCGGTGCACCGACGTCTCTGTACTGGCGGTGGAGATCGCGAAGCGAGTCGTGGAGGAACTCGATTCGGCCGTCACAGGCCATTCCGCGGTCGCCGTAAAACGCCGGATCGAAGACGAACAGCGGGAGGATCCGCGCGTCCGAGCCATCGGGCTCGACAGCGCCGTCGCCGTCGGCCGGCCCCGCTTTCGTCTCAGCAGCGACAGCCGCGGCAAGCGCTGGATTGTCCGCGACTCGAAGGTCCTCACGATGCCAGACGACGGTTCCGGGGGTACTGCAGGCTTCGGTACACTCGTCGATCGCCCGCTGTTTCGGCACCGAATCGGACAGATACTGTTCGCCCATGTCGACTCTGTTTGAACGTTCGACCGCTGCGAGTAAGAGCTATCGCCGGCACCGAGCGGAGGACCCGTGCGTCGGGAGGATGTCAACGAATCACGGTCACAGGTACGTTCGCCTTATCAACCACGCTCTTGGCGACGCTCCCGACCACCTGTTGGCGCTCTTCTGAGAGCCCACGGTGGCCAACGTAGATCGCGTCTACGGAGGCTTCGCGAGCGTATTCGGTGAGCGCGTCGGCCGGTCGACCGGTGAGCAGCTGCGTTTCGATATCGATCGGCTCGTCACCGACGGCCTTGTCAGCAATCGTACGGGCGTTCTCAAGAACGCCCTGACCGGCCTCGACGGCGGCCTCCTCACCCGGCAGAATGATTGTCCCGTCGACCAGTTCGGAGTCCGGCGTCAACACGTGGGCGATCTCGAGCGTCTGATAAAAGGCGACCGCCTGTCGCGCGGCGTACCGGACCGCTTCATCGCTCTCCGTGGAGCCGTCGGTTGCAACGAGGTAACTCATACGTACGGATAGTGTCGGGGGTAATATAATTGCTATCCGGCGTTCTCACGGCGTGATCGAGCGGCAGCAGATTGATAACGTATCCCGTCGACAGCTATCGCAATCGGCCGTCTGCGGGACCGATCGGAACAGCGCCCCGCTCGCCTGCTGTGACGAACCCCGGCCATTTTAAGAGCACACGGAGCCAGCGACCGATCATGAGCGACGAACGGATCGTTATCCTTGCCCACGAGAAGTTTCCAGAGCGCGCGAAGACCGCGCTCGGCGTGATGCGCTACGGCGACCAAGACGTACGGGCCGTCCTCGACCGTGATCGTGCCGGTGATCGCGTCGTCGACCACGTTCCGGGTATCGCAGACGCGCCGATCGTCGACTCGTTCGACGCGGCGTCTGCGGCCGCCGCCGGCGACATCGACGCCTTGTACATCGGTATCGCACCGATCGGCGGCGGCTTCGACGAGTCGTGGCGAAGTGACATCGAGGCCGCGATCGAAGCCGGCTGTGACGTGGTGAGCGGGCTTCACTACTTCCTCACAGAGGACGAGGCGCTCGTCGCGCTGGCCGACGAGCACGGCGTCGAGCTCCGCGACGTCCGCGAGCCCGACGACGACCTCACGGTCGCCACCGGCGCATCCGGCGACGTCGACGCCGACGTGGTGCTCACGGTCGGTACCGACTGCTCGGTCGGGAAGATGACGGCCTCGCTGGAGATTGTCGCGGCCGCTCGAGAGCGCGGGATCGACGCCGCCTTCGTCCCGACCGGCCAGACCGGGATCATGATCGCGGGATGGGGGAACCCGATCGACCGGGTCGTCTCCGATTTCACTGCGGGTGCGGTAGAGGATATGCTCCTCGAGATCGGCGCCGAGCACGACCTCCTCGTCGTCGAGGGGCAGGGAAGTATCATTCACCCCGCTTACTCCGCGGTCACCTGCGGAATCCTCCACGGCTCGATGGCCGACGGACTCGTCCTCTGTCACGCGGCCGGTCGCGAGGTCGTTCACGGCTACGAGTCGTTCGACCTCCCGCCGGTCCCGGAGTACGTCGACCTCTACGAGGGGCTTGCAAACCCCGTCCACGGGACCGCGGTCGTCGCCGGCGCGCTCAACACGAGGGATCTCGATACCGACGCGGCAGCCGCCGACGCGGTCGCGTCGTTTTCCGACGAGATCGATACCCCGGCCGCCGACCCGGTCAGAGACGGCGCCAGTCGGATCGTCGACGGGATCGTCGACGCAGGGCTCGGGTCTCCTTCCGACGTGGCGGAGGCTGATAACAGATGACGACGCTCGATGCGACATTCGACCGAGTCTCGCTCCCGTTAGCGGACTCGTTTACTATCGTTCGGGGGACCCAGACCGAAGCCGAGAACGTGATCGTCAAGATTAGCGATGAGGGTGGCATGACCGGGATCGGTGGTGCGGCCCCGGCGGCGCATTACGGAGAGACCGCAGACACGGTTGCGGCAGTGTTGCCGGAGCTGCTTTCGGTCGTCGAGGATGTCGGCGATCCACACGCGTTCCATGCGATCGAATCGGGGATGGCGGCCGTGGTCAACGATAATCCGGCCGCCCGCTGTGCCGTCTCGATCGCGCTCCATGACCTCGCAGCCAAGCGGTTCGGCGTTCCGCTCCACCAGCTGTGGGGACTCGATCCGTCGACGACACCCGCGACGTCCTACACGATCGGCCTCGACGAGACGGACCGTGTCCGAGAAAAGACTGCTGCCGCCGTCGAGGCGGGGTACGACGTACTCAAGATCAAGCTCGGAACCGACCGCGACCGCGAACTCATCGACGCTGTCCGCGAGGCGGCGCCGGACGCTCGCGTTCGGGTCGACGCCAACGAGGCGTGGACGCCCCGGGAGGCGGTCGTGAAAAGCGAGTGGCTCGCCGATCGAGACGTGGAGTTCGTCGAACAGCCTGTCCCTGCCGAAGACCCGGCGGGACTCAAGTTCGTCTACGAGCGGTCGGCCCTTCCGATTGCGGCCGATGAGTCCTGCGTGACCTTGTCGGATATCCCGGCGATAGCCGACCGGTGTGACATCGCAAATCTGAAGCTGATGAAGACGGGCGGGCTCTTAGAGGCGAGACGCAT
>LKMY01000094.1 GCA_001564205.1 Nanohaloarchaea archaeon PL-Br10_U2g5 | reverse complement strand
GCGGCGCCTTCTCCGGCGACCGCTACCTGCCGATGGCGACCACGGAGGGCGCGCTCGTCGCCTCGATCAACCGGGGCTGCTCGGTCGTCAACGACGCGGGCGGTGCGACCGCGCGAGTGACAAAGAGCGGCATGACCCGTGCCCCCGTGTTCCGGGTCGCCGACGTCGCCGAGGCCGAGGCGCTCGTCTCGTGGGTGCGCGACAACGAGGCGACCCTCCGAGAGGCCGCGGAGTCGACGACGAGCCACGGCGAGCTGCTCGACGTGACGCCGTACGTCGTCGGCAACAACGTCTACCTCCGATTCCGCTTCGACACGAAAGACGCGATGGGAATGAACATGGTCACTATCGCTACCGGTGAGGCGTGTGACGCTATCGAAGCCGCGACGGACGCCTCGCTCGTCGCGCTCTCGGGCAACCTCTGTTCAGACAAGAAGCCGGCCGCGATCAACGCCGTGGAGGGTCGCGGGCGCTCGGTCGCCGCCGACGTGGAGATCCCCCGCGAGATCGTCGAAAACCGGCTCCACACGACTCCCGAAGCGATAGCCGAGATCAACACCAGAAAGAACCTCGTCGGCTCCGCGAAGGCGGGCGCGCTCGGCTTCAACGCTCACGTCGCCAACGCTGTCGCGGCGATGTTCCTCGCGACCGGTCAGGACGAGGCGCAGGTCGTCGAGGGGGCGAACGCGATCACGACCGCGGAGACGACGCCCGACGGCGACCTGTACGTCTCCGTCTCGCTCGCGAGCCTCGAAGTCGGCACCGTCGGCGGCGGGACGAAGCTCCCGACGCAGGCGGCCGGTCTCGACATCTTGGGCGTTCGCGGCGGCGGCGACCCGGCCGGCAGCAACGGCGACGCGCTCGCGGAGGCGATCGCGGTCGGAGCGCTCGCGGGCGAACTCTCGCTGCTGGCGGCTCTCGGCTCAAGACACCTCTCGTCGGCGCACGCGGATCTCGGGCGGTAGCGAGCGCTCGGAAGCGGAGTGACCGACGATCCGCTCAGTCGGACCAGGACGCACTGTCCTCGCAGAGGGTGCCGCGGCCCGCGTCGGTGATCCGGTACACCGTCTCATCCGTTACTCGTTCTATCAGCCCCGTGACTTCCAGTGCGTCCAACCGCTCGTCGACGTGGGTGATATACAACCCCGTATTCCCCGCGATGAACGCCGGATAATCGGTTCCCGCGTCATCGAGATACGCGAGTATCCGCTCGTCGGAACGGGTGAGCGTTGACGAATCGGGGGCGGGGTCACCGACCCCCTCGTCGGGGACACCGTCCGCCACCCCTTCGGAGGCGGACGCGTCTCGGTTGCGCATATTATGCGTGTGAACGTCTGTCAGTATAAAAGGGGCTTCGCCTGTTCTCGCGGGCTGGGAGCGGGGTCGTCGGGCGCCGGTCTCGGCTCACACTGCCGATATCGACTCGGTCCGTCGTACCGATCTGGCCGTCCGCGCCGGCTCCGTTACGGCCGACAGATCAACCGTCCGCGTCGGCTCCGTTACGGCCGACAGCTCAATCGTCCGCGCCGACTCCGTTGCGGTCGTCGATGCGATCCTCGTCGCGCTCCGGAAGCATCGGGGTGCCGTCGGCACGCGGACCGAGCTGCGGCCCGTGCGGACCGTCATCGGGATCGATCCGGCGGCGGGTCCGGTAGTCGGTCGAGCGCTCGACCGGGGTCCGACCGATCGCCGTGATCATGTCGACGTAATCGTCGAACGAGCGGTACTCGCCGAACTCGCCGCCAGCGCGCTTGGTGATCTCTTCCGAGAGAATGGTGCCCATGAAGTCGTCCGCGCCGCAGTTGAGCAGCTTGAGCCCGTGGGCGTCGCCGGATTTGACCCACGACGCCTGGATATGATCGATGTTGTCCAGAAAGAGGCGCGCGACCGCGACGACGAGCTCGTCCTCGTCGTGAGAGGGGCCGCCGTCGACGACGCCGTGTCGGTAGAGCGGAGTGTTCTGATGGATGAACGAGAGCGGGACGAACTCCGTGATTCCGCCGGTGCGGTCCTGCAGATCGCGAAGGATTTTCAGATGCTTCGCGCGGTGTTCGACCGTCTCGATGTGGCCGTACATCATCGTCGAGGTGACGTCGAGCCCGGCGTTTATCGCCCCCTCCATCGCCGCGACCCAGCCGTCGGTGCGGATCTTTCCGGGGCAGATCACGTCGCGCACCTCGTCGACAAGAATCTCGGCGGCGGTGCCGGGTGCGGAGTCGAGCCCGGCGTCGGCCAGCTCGCGGTACACCGATTCGTACTCCCAGTCGGTGCCGCGGGCGGCGTGGTACGCCTCTTCCGGGGTCATCGAGTGGAGGTGAACGCCGCCGACGGACATCGCCTCGATCTGTTCGACGTAGGTCCCCGGATCGGTCGCGTAGACGCTCGGCGGCCTGTAGTTCACCTCGCTCGCGGGGTCGTCGTACGCGGCGAGAATCTCGTGGTGCTCCTCGTTCAACGCGAGGGCGGGGTGGAGCCCCGAGACGGAACACACCTCGTAGACGCCCATGTCGAGGGCGTCCTCGACGATCCGCCGAGACTCCGACGGGGTCTTGGTGAACCCCGCGTGGTCGGCGTCGCTGTCGGCCTCAAAGGCGTGTGCCGAGTCCTTGAAGTTACAGAACAGACAGCCCGTGTTGCAGGCGGTGGTGACGTTGTTGTTGAGGTTGGCGACGAAGGTGACCTCGTCGCCGACCTCGTCTCGTCGGCGGCGGTCGGCGGCTTCGAGGACCGCCTCCTTCCGAGCCGGATCGATCCCGTCGTGATCAGTGCCCGTCGCGAGCAGCTCGACTGCGTCGTCGACGGTGAGTCGATCGCCGTCGCGGGCCGTCGCGAGCGCGTTCTCGAACGATTGGTCAGTCGAGGGGTCGGCGAACCCGGACGCCTCTCGATCGAGGGTGTCGGCGTCGACGGTGGCGTTGGTCGCGTCGGAATTCCGCCCCGGAGTCATCCACTAATCGTCTCCACCCCATGAATAAAAACGAGGCGGTCACGGCACCCGTTCACAGAACTGAGACGCTCCCCAACGGGTGCGACCTCTCACACGAGATCTCGGTCCTCGCCGGCGTGCGCGCGAACCCACAGCTCGCCGATCCGTGAGAGCGTCGTCTGGTAGGACTTCCCCCGCTCCTCCTGTTCGATGTACCCCTTCCCCCCTGGGCCGAGTCGGTCGACGTTGTAAATCACCTTCGAGCGGAACGAGTCGGTGTACTCCTCGTTGAGATCGGCTGCGAGCGTCTCCGCGAGTTCGGAGACCGAGGCGAACTCGCCGTGCTCGCCGAGGGTGAACAGGATCAGCTCCTCGAACGGCTTGACGTTCTGGAAGGAGGCGACGGGGAGCTCGATGACGTGGCTGTCGCCGATGCGTTTCGCGCCGATGGTAGTGCCGCGTTCGTCGAACTCCGAGAGCAACGCCGTCGTCGTCGCGAGGCGATCCCTGACGCGGTCGAGATTGTTACTGTCGCTGTCGTCGCTGTCGTCGCCGCTTGCGAACGAGCCGCTCTCGCTCAGCTCTTGAAGGAGGTCTCGGTTCGCTCGGAGCTCTTCGGCGAGTTCGGTTTCGAGGTATTTCTCGGGTGCGGTGTAGTACGTGTGGATCCGATCCCGGTCGGCCTGTCGCTCGACCATGATCGAGTGGGCTGCGGTCGCGAACGCGAAGGAGACGGGGCGAGGCATCGAACAGAGGTTCACCCACACCTCCCGCTCGTTGGCGGCGTTTTTCGAGCCTCCGTCGGTATCCCCGTCGACCGCGCTCTCGTCTCGATCGAGCTCCGCGTTGATCAGGTCGAAGGCGCGCTCGAAGGCGGCGTCGTAATCGTACACGTCGGTCAGCTTCTCGCGGACGGTTTCCGCGCCGAGCAGGTTGGTGAAATCCTGTTCGAGCTTGCGGGCGATGTTCCGCGAGTACTCGACGTTGGCCTCGCTGCCAACCGTCCCCTCAAGCAGGATCACCCGGTCGACATCGAACTGATCCCGAATAAGAGGCGCGATCATGCGGTCGTAATCGAATCCGACCGGCACGATGTGGGTCTGCATACGTGGTACGTAGCGGTGCTGTTTATAAAAAGCATCAGATACGGTACCGTTCGCCCGTCCGGCGTCTACACGGTATCACGGTCGGTGTATGTCACGCGACGGCTGATCAAGCCGTCCGTGTCGACCGTGTGGAAGTCCGCAAAGCCGAAGGCGACCCGCTCCCCGCCCTGCCGCCCGCTGAACGTCCCACGGACCGCCGCCGTGTCGCCGTCGATCAAGACTGCGAGCGTGTCGTGCTCGCCGTCGGACAGCGGGCGTTCCTCGCGATAGAACTCCTCTAGCGCGTTGATTCCCACGATCGACTCCTGTCCCGGTCGATCATAGACGATATCGGCGGCGAACAGGGCAAGCAGACCGTCGTGGTCGTTCGCGTCGACGCGTTCGTAGTAGCGATGGACCGTCTCGCGGAGCCGTTCGGGGTCGGGTGTCGTCTCGCTCACAACTCGCGGAAGGGACCGGCGAAACGTAGGCGTTCCCCTCCGGCCGGGTGGCTGCTCATCGACGTGGACGCGCCGATCGCCTCAGCCGACGGCGCTTCCGCCGCACCGACCCGGTGGTTCCGAGGGTTTAATCACCCGGTTCTCGAAGCGGGGGCTGATGTCCATCGCAGCCGGACTTCCCGTGACTCCGTCGGCGTACGCCCTCTTCGTCCTCGCCGCGGCGACGCTGATCGCCACGCCGGGCCCAGACACACTGTTCGTCCTCTCCCGGGCGGTCGAGGGCCGAGCGGGCGGGCTCCGAGCAGCCGCTGGGGTCACGGTCGGTATTCTCTTTCACACCGCGCTCGTCGTCGTCGGCGTCGCGACTCTCTACCGGACGATTCCGGGCGCACGGCGGGTCGTCCGAATCGCCGGAGCGGTCTACCTCTGTTACCTCGGTGTCAAGACGCTCCGCGCTGCGGGCACCGAGGAGCCGTCCACGAGCGGCGGCCTGCGTCAGGGGTTTCTCGTCAACGCGCTCAATCCGCAGGTCGCGCTGTTCTTTCTGGCTTTTCTTCCCGGGTTCGTTTCGGGCGGCGGCGGTGAGACCGCTTCGCTCGCGTTCCTCGGAGCTACCTACGCCACCCTCACTGCGGCCTACCTCGGTGGTGTCGCGCTCCTCGCGGACGGGGCCGCCGCGTACCTCCGATCCGACGGGGTAGGTCGCCGGTTGGACCGACTCTCCGGGGCGATCCTCATCGCGCTCGGCGTGTGGCTCCTCGTCGGGTGACGCCCGTTTTGATCCCGATCGGTCGAACGCCCTGTTCCCACCGTCCGGTCGCGCCCCTTCGGGACCTCTAGCGGGTGCCGCCAACAGTAGCGTTATGTCGTGCAATACCGTACCATCATCCGGTATGTCACAGCAACACGTCGAGGAGGAGCTGTACGTCGATCAGTACACGCTCGGGCTCGTCGGTCCCGATCAGGAGTGGGCGGGAACGGTCGCGGACGGCGGCACGGTAACCACGTACACGCCACCGGGGTGTTGGGGACCGATGGTCACGCCGTCGTTCCGCGGCGGCCACGAAGTGACGCGGCCGATCCGCGTCGAGGGCGCTGCGGTCGGCGATGCGATCGCGATCCACATTCGCGACGTGGAGGTGACGAGCATGGCGACGAGCACGGGCTCGATGGCCGAGCGAGAGGGCGCGTTCACCGACGACCCGTTCGTCGACCACCGCTGTCCGGAGTGCGGGACGACGTGGCCCGATTCGGTCGTCGAGGGCACCGGCGAGGAGTCGATCCGGTGTGCGGAGTGCGGCGCGAACGCCTCCTCGTTCGGCTTCGAATACGGCTACACCGTCGCGTTCGACCACGAGAACGCGGTCGGGATCACGCTCGATGCGGACGGGGCTCACGAACTCGCGCTCGACGCCGAGCGCGTGATGGACATCCCCGAGAACTCCAGACAACACCCGATCCTGCTGTACGAGCCGGACGAAATGCCCGGAACGCTCGGTCGGCTCCGACCGTTCGTCGGCAACATCGGGACGACGCCGTCGGTCACGATGCCCGACTCGCACAACGCCGGCGACTTCGGCCAGAACCTGATCGGCGCCGAGCACGATTACGGCGTCGAGACCGAAGCCGACCTGGAGAAGCGGACCGACGGCCACATGGACATCCCGGAGGTTCGGGCGGGCGCCACGTTGATCTGCCCCGTCGATATCGACGGCGGCGGCGTCTACGTCGGCGACCTCCACGCGAACCAAGGCGACGGCGAGCTCTCGCTTCACACCACCGACGTGAGCGGGACGGTCACCATGGACGTGGAAGTGATCGAGGGATTGGAGCTCGACGGACCGGTGCTACTCCCGAACGAGGAGGATCTCCCTTTTATCAGCAAGCCCTACTCCGACGAGGAGCGTGAGGCGGGCCGCGATCTCGGTGTCGACCACGGCGTCGACGTCGAGACGGAGATGGGTCCGATCCAGGTGGTCGGCTCCGGCGCGACCGTCAACGACGCCACGCAGAACGCCTTCGACCGAGCGACGAAGCTGTTGGAGATGAGCGAGGGCGAGGTCCGGGCCCGCTGTACGTTCACCGGCGGCGTCCAGATCGG
>LKMY01000093.1 GCA_001564205.1 Nanohaloarchaea archaeon PL-Br10_U2g5 | reverse complement strand
GCCGACGAGGAGTCGGCAACCGTCACCTCGGGACTAGGCGATGACTGAGCAGGTATCGATCGCCGGCGACGCCCTCCTCCTTCTCGTCGACTTCCAGGCCGGCTTCGACGAACCGGGCTGGGGCGAGCGAAACAACCCCGAAGCGGAGGTGGTCGCGGCCGCGCTCCTCGACCACTGGCGCGAGACTAACCGTCCCGTCGCGCACGTGCGTCACGCCTCAACCGAACCGGAGTCTCCGCTTCGGTCGGACGCACCGGGATTCGCGTGGAAGCCGGAAACGGCTCCGCGAGCGGACGAGGCGACCTTCGAGAAGTCGGTCAACGGCGCACTGCTCGAATCCGGCCTCAATGGGTGGCTCCGTGAAAAAACGTACGAGACGCTCGTCGTCTGTGGGCTCACCACCGATCACTGTGTCTCGACGACCGTTCGGATGGCGGAGAATCGCGGCTACGACGTGTTCGTCGTCGCCGACGCGACCGCGACACACGCCCGCGAGGGATACGACGGGACCCGGATCGACCCCGAAACCTCTCACCGCGTCGCGCTCGCGCACCTGCACGGCGAGTTTGCGACGGTCATCGACGCCGCAGACGTGCTCGGCTGACCGATTGGTTTCAGTCTGCCATCTCCGCGCTCCCGCCGTCACCGCTCGCGCGCTCGGCGGCGTTCACGAACATTCCCCGTTCCGTGGTGTACCAAAAGTACGCCCCTAATCCGAGGAATCCGATGACGTTCGAGACGGCAACGGCCCAGAACACGGCCTCGACACCCCAGCCGAGTCCGGGTGCGATCGCGATGCCGAGCGCACTGAACGTCGCGGTCGCGGGCACCGCGGCGACGGCGATCGGGAACCGGATCACCCAGTACTTGAGCAGGTCGGCGGCGAACGAAGTTCGGGTGCGAGAGGCGCCGTTGAATCCGGCTAACAGCGTGTACGTCCCCCCGAGGGCCCAGTAGGAGGCTGCCAACAACTGGAGGTATAACACCGAGAGCGACCGTCCCGCGTCCGTGAGATCCGGCGCGAGCAGGTCGGTGATCGCGCCCGCAAAGAGGAATTGGACCGCGCCGAGCGCGAGAAAGCCGATGACGACGATACCGGTCCCGACGGTGGTCGTCCGCCGGGCACGCTTCGGAGCGTCCGCGCCGAGGTTCTGCCCGATCATCGACTGGGCGGCCTGCTGCATCCCGAGTGCCGGGACGATGGCGAGCGTGGCGACGCGTGCGCCGACCGTGTACGCCGCGACACCCGCCGCGCCGCCGGCGGTCGCGACCAGTCCGACGACCAGCACGCGAACGAGTTCGCTGACGCCTCGTTGACCGCCGAGGGGGAGCCCGACCGAGACGATTTCACGGAGCGCGCCGAAGTCAAGCGCGAACGCGTCGCGGGTGAGGCGGAACGTGTCTCGCCGAATCCCCGTCGCGTACGCGAGTATGTGGAGGAGCCCGACGACCCCCGCGAGGGCCGTGCCCAGCGCCGCGCCCGCCACGCCCAACGTCGGGATCGGACCGACGCCGAAGATGAGCATCGGTGCAGCCACGAGGTTCACGAGGACGCTGAGCACGCTCACGTGTAACACGGCTCGCGTGTCACCGTACGCCGTAAAGCAGTTCTCGACGGTGTCGCCGACCGCACCGACGGGGAGAACCGCAACGATGATCGCGAGATACGTCGCGGTGACGCCGGCGAGTGCGGGATCGGCGCCGAGGAACGCGATCAACTCCTCGGCGTAGACGACGACCGGAACCGCCACGACGAGGGTGATCGCGAGTGCGATGAGGCTCCCGTTGACGGCGACCCGCCTCGCGCCAGCATCGTCGTCACCGCCTGCCCGCTGGGCGACGAGAATCTGCGTGCCGACAGCGGCGATCACGATCGTCGCACCGAGTAACGACTGGATCGGGAGGCTGAGCCCGACAGCAGCGACCGCGTCCTCGCTCACCCGGCCGAGCCAGAACGTGTCGACGAGCGCGTTCGCGACGTAGACGAGGTTTTGCGCGACGAGCGGCGCGGCGAGTAACAGCAGTACTCGGCCCACGGGCCCCTCGGTGATAGCCGCCCTGTCGACGTCGAACATCCAGATAGTTCCGTATCAGAACGGTATAATAAAAGTATATTGATGTTAGATAGGATACGATTCGAGCGCTTTGTGATCGGCCGATCCGCATGTTTTTGCACCCGGCGGTCGTGATTCAGCTATGCAACGCGGCCGTCGAAAACCGGATTGGCTGAAATCCCGTCCTCCCTCCGGAACGCGGTTCACGGAGATCACCGAGACGCTCCGCGAGCGCGATCTCCACACCGTCTGTGAAGAGGCCAACTGTCCGAACATGGGGGAGTGTTGGTCGGGTCGGGACGGGCCGGGAACGGCGACGTTCATGCTCATGGGTGACCGCTGTTCGCGCGGCTGTAACTTCTGTGACGTCGAGACCGGTGGGATGAAGCCGTTAGACCCCGACGAGCCCGCAAACGTCGCCGACGCGGTCGCCGAGATCGGGCTCGACTACGTCGTGTTGACCTCCGTTGACCGCGACGACCTCGCAGACGGCGGGTCTGCGCACTTCGCAGAGACGATCCGAGAGATCAAGCGTCGCGATCCCGCTATTCTCGTCGAGACGCTCATCCCCGATTTTCAGGGTGATCCCGTGGCGCTACGGCGGATCATCGACGCCGGCCCCGACGTGATCGCCCACAACGTCGAAACCGTCGAACGACTCCAGTGGCCCGTTCGGGACCGTCGGGCCGACTACGAGCAGTCGCTCTCGGTGCTCGATCAGGTCGACCGCGAGAGTGATATTCACACGAAGACGAGCCTCATGCTCGGCGTCGGTGAGTATCACCACGAGGTGTACCGAACCCTCGGCGACCTACGGGAAGTCGGGGTCGATGTCGTCACGTTCGGCCAGTACCTCCAGCCGTCGCACTCGCACCTCGACGTGTTCGACTACGTCAATCCCGACGTGTTCGACGTGTGGCGTGAGGTGGCGGAAGCGGAGTTCGACTTCCTCTACTGCGCGTCCGGCCCCATGGTCCGCTCGTCTTATAAGGCCGGCGAACTGTTCGTCGAGGCACTGGTCCGCGACGGGCGGTCTGCCGAGGACGCGCGACAACGAGCGCGAGCGGCGGGCGGCGACTGACAGAGACCGCAGAGGATAACCCATCAGCGTCGACAGGACTGCTGGGAATCACCTACCAGCGTCGACTGCGAACCGGCGGCAGACATCCGTCGATCCGGGCGTCTCGACGTGTTCAAGACAATCGTCACGTTCTGACGCGTCTCGAACCGACACGGCGGAAGTTCACCTGTTCGAACAGCGAATTATTTATATGTCGATAACTGACGACGTGTAAGTGACGCGCACACATGGGAATAACTGACTCTTCGATCGCGAATTCGATACGTACCCGTCCGGGACTCGCGCTGGTCACCGGACTCGGGATTCTCCTTCTCGTTGATCTCGCTGCGAAGCTCGCCGGCCTCTCTTTTGGCCCGCTCGGCGGATCGCTTTCGACGGGACGGCTCGGTTCCAACCTCTGGAACGGACTCGTTATCGGACTCGTTATCGGCTTGGCGGGAATCGGCCTCTCGATGACGTACAGCATCCTCTCGTTCGCGAACTTCTCGCACGGCGACCTCGTCAGTACGGGCGCGTTCACCGGGTGGGGTGTCGCGTTCGTCATCGCGGCGTTCGGTGACGCGCCGTTTCGAGCGCTGATAACGGTTCGTGGAGCCGGCAGCGTCACGCCGGGCCAGATCGGAGCCCACGTGCTCACGACGCCCGTAGCCGTACTGCTGGGACTTGTCGTCGCGTTCGTCGCCACCGCACTTATCGCGCTCGCGCTCGATCGGCTCTTCTACAAGCCGATGCGAGACCGCAGCGGCATCTCCCTGCTCATCGCGTCGATCGGTGTGGCGTTGGTCGTCCGATACCTCCTCCAGTTCGTCTACGGCTCTAGCCGGCGAGGTGTCACCGCGACGGTCGACGCGTCGAACCTCGTCTTTGCGCCGCTGGGACTCTCTGTTAACGCACACCAGCTGACGCTCGTCGTCGCGGCGGTCGGGCTGATGCTCGCGATGCATTTCATGCTGCAGAACACGAAGCTCGGGACCGCGATGCGCGCGATGGCCGACAACAAGGACCTTGCGCTCGTCACGGGTATTCCGGCCGAGCGAGTCGTCACGGCGACGTGGCTCATCGGCGGCGGGCTCGCCGGCGCGTCCGGCTACCTCTACGTTCTGCTCCGCGGGACGATACAGTTCGACTTCGGCTGGCTGCTCCTCCTGTTGATGTTCGCCGCGGTGATTCTCGGCGGAATCGGCTCCGTCTACGGTGCGATCGCCGGTGGGATCGTCATCGGTGTCGTGTTCACGACATCGACCGTCTGGATCCCCTCCGACTTCAACGAGGCGGCGGTCTTCGCCGTGATGATCGTCGTGCTGCTCGTTCGACCCGAGGGGATCTTCGGAGGTGTTTCGACCGCATGAGTGACGAGACGAATCCCGAGACGAACTCCGAGACCCGTCCTGACGGCGGCTCCGAGCCCGATAGTGATAATCATCCAAACACCGGCAGCGACCCGGACAGCGCGACCGGCGTCCTGCTTGACGCGCTCCGGCAGAGCGATCTCGGCCTCGTAATGGTGACGCTGCTTCTCATCTACGCGGGCGCGACGCTGTTGACGTTCACCGACGGACTCAACAGCGTCGTCGGACTGATGCGGACGCTGACGTTCCTCGGGCTCGTGTACGCGCTTTCGGCGCTCGCGCTCAACCTCCACTGGGGATACACCGGGCTGTTCAACATCGGTGTCGCGGGCTTCATGGCGGTCGGCGTCTACACGATGGGGATCGTCGTCCGCTCGCCCGACCCGGCGTTCGGACCCCCCGGGTTCGGTCTGCCGCTCCCGGTCGGAATTATCGCCGGGATGGCGGTCGCGGCGGTTGTGGGGCTGCTCGCGGCGCTGCCGGCGCTGCGGCTCAAAGCCGACTACCTCGCGATCGTCACGCTGGGGCTCTCGGAGATCATCCGGCTGACGCTGCAGTCAAGCGCGTTCGACACGTTCCTCAGAGACACGATCGGCGTCGGCACTGGGGGCGGTCGCGGCATGGGGATGCCGAGCAACCCCGTCCGCGAGCTGTTCTTGATCGACGGTCGTTCGGGGAACCCGACCGCGCTCGGCGACGCCGTCTTCGGGACCCTCGGTGAGGGCGGTATCGGCATCTCGAACAACATCCTCATCGGCTGGGGATACGTGCTCGTGCTCGCGGTCTTCCTGGTCGGCTTCTACGTCCTCTTGGAGCGACTCGGGCACTCCCCGTTCGGCCGGAATCTCAAGGCGATCCGCGAAGACGAGCTCGTCGCCGACTCGCTGGGGAAGAACGTCGATCTGATCAAGATCAAGGTGTTCATGATCGGGTGTGCGCTGATGGGGCTGGCCGGCATCCTCTGGTTCGGTAGTCAGGGGAACGTCTCGCCGACGCCGCAGTTCATGCCGCTTTTGACTTTCTACATCTTCGTCGCCGTGATCATCGGCGGCGCCGGCTCGAACACCGGCTCGGTCATCGGCGGTATCGTCTTCGCGACGGTGCTGTTCGAGGGACCACGACGCGCCGGAGCGGCAGTTCGAGGAGTCATCGACGCCCCGACACCGCCGTCGTTCGCAGACGCCGTCGCATCGCTCGACCCCGTTGCGTTTCTCGCGTTCGCGACCGACAACGTCGCGCCGCTTCAGTTCGTCTTCCTCGGGCTCATCCTGATCCTCATCATGCACCGCCGGCCCGACGGCCTGCTCGGCAACCGGATCGAGACGGCCGCGGCGGTGGATCTCACGGAGCGGTCACGAGGCGGTGATCGCGATGAGTAACGACGCTCCGGGCCCGTCGGACGAGACGCCCGTGTCGGATCGGTCGGACGTGCCGAGCGACGAACCGGAGGCCAACGACAGCGAGGTCGAAGAGGCGGCAAAGCGCATACCGTCCGGCGTCCCGCTCCGCGTCGAGGGGCTCGTCAAGCAGTTCGGTGGTGTCACCGCCGTCGACGGCGCCTCGTTCGAAGTCGAGCAGGGGTCACTGACCGGACTGATCGGACCGAACGGCGCCGGAAAGTCGACGACGTTCAACTGTATCACCGGCGTCTACGAGCCGACGGCCGGCAACGTCTACTTCAAGAACGAGGATATCACCGGAGCGGAGCCGTACCAGATCGCCCAGAAGGGGTTGGTCCGGACGTTCCAGATCGCCCGGGAACTCAGCGGTATGAGCGTGCTGGAGAACCTGATGCTCGCGCCGAAAAACCAGATCGGTGAGTCGGCTATTCGCTCGGTGGCCCCCGGACTTCGCGGCGGCGTCATCGAAGAGGAGACCGAGATACGCGAGCGGGCGTGGGAGACGCTCGAGTTCTTCGAGATCGAACACCTCGCGACCGAGAACGCTGAGAACCTCTCGGGCGGCCAACGGAAGCTGTTAGAGATGGCTCGCGCGCTGATGACCGACCCGGAGATGGTCCTGCTCGACGAGCCGCTAGCGGGCGTCAACCCGACGCTCGAAGAGAAGCTGCTCGACCGGATTCACCGACTGCGCGAGGACGGCTACACGTTCCTCCTCGTCGAACACGATATGGACGTCATCATGAACAACTGCGAACGCGTCATCGTCATGCACCAGGG
>LKMY01000092.1 GCA_001564205.1 Nanohaloarchaea archaeon PL-Br10_U2g5 | reverse complement strand
ACGGACGACGAGGCCGGTCTCGAAGTCGAGGCACAGGCGTTCGGTCACCTGATGAACACGGAGGATCTCATGGAGGGAATGACCGCGTTCATGGGTGACGGCGATCCCGATTTCAAAGGGAAGTGAGGCTTGGCCAGGAGTCGTCCTAACGCTTGCGTCACCGAACCGGCATGGCCGGAGAGCGGCGAAAACGACGCACGGTCGGCTCAGAGATCGATATCGAACGACAGCTGAACGGCGTTGCCGGCGTCGGCGTCGCCCGAATCTACAACGTCGTCGCCGTCGGCGAACCCGGCGTGGAGGTGTTCGTAGGTGCGGTCGATGGCCTCGACTATCACCTTCGTCTCGCCGGTCACTGGCATGAAGTTCGTGTCCCCGTCCCATCGCGGGACGAGATGGGTGTGGAGGTGGTCGATCGAGCCGCCCGCGGCGGTCCCACCGAGGTTCTGTCCGGTGTTGACGCCGTCGGGATCCATATCACGGCGCATCGCCGACAGCGTCGCGGACGTCAGCCTCGCGTGGTCGAACAGCGTCGCGTCGTCGAGGTCAGTCGGGTCTTCGCGGTGCTCACGGGGGATCACCATCGCATGGCCCGGGTTATACGGCGCGTTGTTCAACAGGACGTAGTTGTGGTCGCTACGAGCCACGATCCGCGCCTCGCGAGCGTCCTCACGCTCGGGAAGGACGCAGAACGGGCAGCCGTCGATCGGGTCTGCGTCGCGCTCGACCCACTCGATCCGCCACGGCGCGTAGATCCGGTCCATCAGTCGAAGCCGTGGATGCCCGCGGTCGTCACCTCGACGCCGTCTTCGGTGACGAGCAGCGTGTGTTCCGCTTGGCTGACGAGGGCGTCGTCGGCCTCTTTTAATACGGGGTACCCCTTGATCGCGTTCGCCTGTTTGAGACGTCGCAGCGCCATTTCGACCCGGTCACCCTCCAGCCATCGCGCCGCGAACGGGAGGTCGTCGAACGCCTCGATCTCGTCGAGGGCTTGGCGTGCGCGGCGGTCACGGACGCTCGCCGAGCCCTGCCGCTCGAAGATCTGTTCGGCGGTTCCTTCGCCGACTTTCCCGCGACCGTCGGTCGCGAACGGCTCGATAGCGACAGCCTGTCCCGGCTCGAGTTCGACGGACCGCTCGACGCCACGGTTCGGGATTGTGGGTCCTGTGTGCGCGTCGTACCGCTCGACGCCGTGGCCAGAGAGGTTCAACACGGGCGTATAGCCGTACCCGCGGATCACGTCTTCGATCGCCTTGCCGACGACGCCGACCTCGACACCGGGCCCGGCCTCGTCGACTGCGGCTTCGAGGGCCATCTCAGCGGCCTCGACCAGTTCCGCGCTACCGGTGTGGTCGACGGTTACCGCCGCGTCGGCGATGTAGCCGTCTACGTGGACACCGATGTCGAGACAGACCATCTCCTCGCCGAACGCGGTGTCGTCATCGCGCCCGGGCGTCGCGTGTGACGCCTCCGGATCGACGCTGATGTTGACGGGGAAGGCGAGTCCGGCCCCCTGTTCACGGATGAAATCCTCCGCCCACTCCGCGACTTCGAGGTGCGTCCGCCCCGGCTCGACCATCTCTCGGGCCTCGTTCATCACCTCGACGAGGATCGATCCGGCCGCTCGGTAGCTCTCGACTGCGTCGTCGTCTAGGGATCCGTGACTCATGGCTCTCGGTTCGGCGACCGACCGCAAAGAGGTTGCGGAGGACGTGCGATCTCGCCGATCGGCACGTGCTGTCCGCCGGCCAACGCGTGCTGTCCGCCGACCAACGCGTGCTGTCCGCCGGCCGGCGATCGCCGTCGGTCGCCGCCGACCTCGCAGACAATCCAGTGACCGAGCCAGAGGCCGAGCCCACTTCCATCGACCCGAACCAATCTGTCGACCCGAACCAAACCGATTAATACGGCTGCTGCCGCCACCGTACGTATGCTTGAACCGGGTGACTCCGCCCCGTCGATCACGCTCAGCGACCAGCGCGGCGAGACGATCACCGTCGATCCGACCGATACACGGTACACCGTCGTCTACTTCTATCCTCGAGCCGACACGCCCGGCTGCACCGCCGAAGCCTGCGGGTTCCGTGACGAGTGGGAGGCGTTCGCGGACGCCGACGTCGCCGTCGTCGGAATCAGCGACGATCCCGTCGCCGATCTCGAACCGTTCGCGGCGAAATACGACCTCCCGTTCACGCTCCTGTCGGACCCCGAGGGCGAGGTCGCCAGCGCATACGATTCGTACGGCGAAAAGCAGATGTTCGGCAACACCTTCGACGGGGTGTTCCGGAACACGTACGTCGTCGACGCGGACGGGACGATCGTCCTCGCGTACGAGGGCGTCTCACCCGAGGACCACGCGACAGAGATACTCGAGGATATCGCGTCGCTGGACGGCTGAGAAGTGAATCAGCGGGTCGACCCGTTCCGAAACCTAAAAAAGCCCGCCGACCCGCGCCAGCAGCTTCGGCACCTCGGTGGCGATCGCGTGTCGTTTCAACAACCCGAAGCCGGCGACGATGACGACGAAGCCGGCGATCGTAAACGCCGTCACCGGCTCGGAAAGCAGTACTGCACCCGTAATAGTCGCCACCACCGGAACGACGTACGAGACGAGGTTGATCTCGAACGCCCCCAACCGGTCGAGCAGGGTGAAGTAGATGGTGTACGCAACGGCCGAGGCGAACACGCTGAGGAACAACAGCGCGACGAGCGCCGGTAGCTCCGTCGACGGAAGCTGTTGCGTCTCGCCGATTCCGACGCTGAACCCGTGGATCAGCAGGCCGCCGAACAGCATCGCCCACCCGGTGAGCGCGATACTAGAGAAGCTCGTCTCAACGGTTCGGAGACCGACGCTACCGACTGCAACGGCTATCACGCCGATAGAGATGAGCCCGACGCCGATCGTAACACCCCCGGCGAGGTTGGCAGGGTCCGGCTGTGCGACGAGTCCGACGCCGACGAACGCCAACACCACGCCGACTGCACCCCGAGCGTCGAGATCAGAGCCGCCGATCCACAGGGCTGCGACCGCCGCGGTTGCGATGGGGACCAAACTGTAGACGATCGAGGCGATCCCGCTGGTCGTGTACTGCTGGCCGATGAACAGCAGGGAGTTGTTGACCGCGACCGAGAGCCCCCCACTGAACACGATCGCTGCGAGGTCGCCGCGGGTCCGCGGAAACGGTCCCTGTTCGGTGAGCAGGACGTATGAAACGAGCACCAACGCCGCGAGATCGAAGCGGTAGGCGGCGTACAACACCGGGGGATAGTAGTCGAGACCGACCTCGATGGCAATAAAAGAGCCGCCCCAGAGAAGCGAGAGGAGAAAGAACAGGCCAACGTCTCGGTACCTAGACACACTCGAGAGGATGGTACCCGCAAATAAAGCGGTGTCCGTTTCGGTCGGCTCAGTAGCCGCGGACGATCAGGTAGTCTGCGAGATCTTCGAGCAGCTGCCGTGAACTGCTCTCCGGGAGCGCTTGGAGGTGATCTTTCGACCGGTCCGTGAGCTCTTCGGCAGTCTCTCTCGCGTACGTGATGGATCCCACCGCTTCCAGCGTGGCCACCGCCTCCTCGATCGCGTCCTCCGTTGCGTCCGCCGGCGTGTCAGCGTCGACGAGGGCGTCGACATCGACACCTTCCTGCCTGGCGTGAAGGGTGATCAGCGTCTCTTTTCCCTCGACGAGATCGGAGCCGCGCTGCTTGCCGAGCTCTTCGGAGGGGACGGTCAGATCGAGTACGTCGTCTTGGATCTGGAACGCTCGACCGGAATCGATCCCGTACTGATACAGCGCGTCGACGACAGCTTCGTCCGCACCGAGCAGGACAGCCGGGGTCGCGGCTGATGCGCCGTACAGCACGGCGGTTTTTAGCTCGACCATCTCAAGGTACTCCTCGGGAAGAATGTCGTCTCTCGATTCGAAGGCGACGTCGAGCGCCTGTCCTTCACAGATCTCCGTGCAGGTGGTCGCGAGCAGTCGCATCGCCTCCAACCCGTTCGTCGGATCGGCGCCCGTTTCGGTCATGAACTCGAACGCCTTCGAGTAGAGGGTGTCGCCGGCGAGTATCGCTGTCGAGGTGTCGTACTGCTCGTGGACGGCCGGAACTCCTCGTCGGAGGTCGTCTTCGTCCATGATGTCGTCGTGGATCAGCGTGAACGACTGGATCACCTCGATGGCGACCGCCGTCCGCATCACGTCGACCTGGTTCCCGTCGAGCGACGGGAACTCGCGGAACTCCGTACTCATCGGCTCGACACCCGTCACCGCCTCCGCTGCCAACGTCGTCACCGTCGGGCGGAGCCGCTTACCGCCCGCTTCGAGAAGATAGCGTGCCGCCTCGTAGAGACGCTCGGGATGCTGTACCGGCAACTCCTCGTCGATAGCGGCGTTGACCAGTTCACGCCGCTCGCGGATGGCGTCTAACACCCGCGCCTCCTTCGTCTCGTTTGTCATTCGACGAGCTGGATGATGTTGCCGTTCTGCGTGACGTGCGCGTCGCGTCCGAGCTTGTACCCTTGTGAAGTCGCCAGGTCGATGTACGGTGAGCGGCCCTTTAGCGTCTGGTGACCGGGAATGACATGCTGCGGCTGTAACGCGTCGAGCATCTGGTAGTGACCCTCCTCGCGGAGGTGGCCGGAGACGTGGATATCGTCGTAGAGCCGAGCGCCCTGCATGCGGAGCAGCTGTTCGGACTGGTAGCGCTGGCCCTCGTTGGTCGGCTCGGGGATGACACTCGCGCTGAAGACGACCTTATCGCCGTCGTCCAGTTCGTACGGGGTCTCGCCGCGGCCCATGCGGGTCAACATCGCGCGCGGCTCGCCCTGGTGGCCTGTCACGATGGGGAGGAAGTTCCCCTTGCCCTCCTTCATGATGCGCTTGAACGCGCGGTCGACGGATTTTCGGTGGCCGTACATGCCCACGTCGCCCTGGAAGTCGACGAAGTCGAGTCGTTCGGCGGTGCCGGAGTACTTCTCCATCGAGCGTCCGAGTAAGACCGGCTGCCGGCCGATTTCGCGGGCGTACTCGACCAGCGTCTTCACGCGAGCGATGTGAGAGGAGAACGTCGTGGCGACGATGCCGCCCGAGTAGTCCTCCATCGACGTGAACGTGTCGTGGACGTGTTTCCGAGCGTACGACTCGGAGGGGGTCCGACCCTTGCGGCCAGCGTTCGTACAGTCTTCGATGTACGCGAGGACGCCCTCGTCTTGGCGACCGATCTCGCGGAAGCGATCCATATCGACCGGATCACCGATGACGGGCGTGTGGTCCAGTCGCTTGTCGAGCCCGTAGACGATTGCTCCCTCGGGCGTGTGGAGAACTGGGTTGATCGCGTCGATGATCGAGTGGGTGACGTTGACGAACTCCATTTCGACCTGTTCGGAGTCGCCGAGACGCATCGTGCCGCCCGCTTCCATCTTCACGAGGTCGTTATCGACTTGGAACTTCCCCTCGTCGGCGATCTGCTGTTTGACGAGTTCGATCGTGTACGGCGAGCCGACGATCGGTGCGTCGTACCGGTGTGCGAGCTTTGGAATCCCCGCGATGTGGTCGAGGTGGCCGTGGGTGGGGACGATCGCTTGGACGTCGCCCTCCAGCTCGCTCATGACGCGGTCGTCCGGGATCGCGCCCATGTCGATCAGGTCGAGGCTGTGCATGCTCTCGGTCTCCACGTTGTCGTGGATGAGGACCTTACTGAGGTTCAGGCCCATGTCGAAGATGACGATATCCTCGCCCGCTCGAACCGCCGTCATCTGTCGACCGACCTCTTCGTAACCGCCGAGTGTCGCAATTTCGATTTCCATGGTTGGTGGTGTCGAACGCCGTAATCGGCGTCCATCACTGAAACCCCGCAAGGAGCCGTCAGCGCTACGTCCTACTGCGCGTCGTTGAGGCCCCGCTACGGCCGAGTCGCCGTCGACTCACCGTGTCCCGCGGGAGTGTGGTAGCTGGAGATACAGGTGCGCGTCTTAAAAACACCGGGGTTCGACGACGGCGGCGAGCACCCGTGTTATCAGCCGAAACGGCCCTTCTCGTCCCGGTATTTTTAATAGTGCGACCGGTGGCAGTATACTCAATGAGTGGACGACCCCTCGACGTGCTCGAAGCGTCGCTCGAGGAGCCGGTGACGGTACACCTGAAAGACGGAACGACGTACTACGGGATCCTCGCCGGTTACGACCAGCATATGAACGTCGTCATCGAGCCCGAGTCCGATGTCGACGACCGCGTCGACGACGACCTAGACGGTGAGTTCGCCGTCGCAATCGAAGACACAACGATTATACGCGGCGATAACGTCGTCACAATCAAAGCATGACCGGCTCCGGTACGCCCTCTCAAGGGAAGAAGAACAAGACGGTTCACGTGAAGTGCCGCCGCTGTGGCGAGAAATCCTACCACCTGAAAAAAGAGCGCTGCGCCTCCTGTGGCTTCGGCAAATCGGAGAAGCAGCGTGGCTACGCGTGGCAGTCGAAGAACGGCGACCACTGACGGCCCGGTTTCTTTCGTTTTACGCTCTTCGCTCTGATTACGTAGCAGCGGCCACACGTCCCGCGCGACTGAAATGCGTGACTCAGCGCAACTGCTTATATATAAAATGCGACCGCTTCGGTTCTACTCCACGCGTTCGCGAGCCGCGGCGATCAGCATCGGTAGCATCACGGT
>LKMY01000091.1 GCA_001564205.1 Nanohaloarchaea archaeon PL-Br10_U2g5 | reverse complement strand
GGCTCGCCGAAAACGACACGCACTCATACGAGGGCCGAGTATCCCCGTCTGCGCCAGGGGAGCATGGGCGGTTCATGCACTCGACTTGTAATCGAGACTTCCGGGGTTCAAATCCCTGCCCTGGCTTCGAACCACTTGTTCAGAGTCGCCGATGCCGCAACGAGTGTTCACACCGTCTGGAAGCCGCGGAGACCACGCGGCGCTCGTCGCCATCGAAGACGAACCCAACGTCTGGGACGGGTTCTGGACGTTCCGTCCCGAACTCGTCGACCGGATCGAGGCGTACATCGCGGAACACGTTTGAGCGCGTGGGTGACCGGTTGTAAACAGCCTCGGGCGCGGTGGGTCGGGGAACTCGCCCTTGTAGGTTGTTTAGAGACGTGAATCAGCCGGGGAGAACTACTTATTAGGATCGCTCACCCAAACCGTCCATGGACGCATCCGACAGGGCCATTCTCGGCGTTTCGCTCGTCGCCGCCGGGACGGTCCTCGCGGCGGTCGTCGCCGCAGGGGTTCTCTTCGGCTTCAGCGAGTCGGTGCTCCGACCATTCGCGCTGTTGGCCGCGGAGCCGTTCGCGTGGATCGTCGTGGCCGCGCTCGTCGTCGCCGCGGTCGGGAACGCGTATATCGGGTGACTGCTTGACGACGCCTCTCGGAGATCGGCGAGCGCCCGGCCCTGGGGTCGCAGCTACTGGTCTACCCTCCGGATCGCTCGCACGAGCGCATCGAGTCCCGCGTCGACCGCTCCGCGTTTCACCGCGGCACGGTCACCGTCGAGAACGACTCGCTCCGTCTCGACGAACGACTCACCGGTGCCCCACGGGGCGGCATACGCCACGCCGATATGTACGAGCCCGACCGGTTTCTCCTCGGTTCCGCCCCCCGGTCCCGCGATCCCTGTCGTCGCGACCGCCCACGTGGTGTCGGCTCGGTCCCGGGCCCCCGCCGCCATCTCTGCTGCGACCGACGCGCTTACCGCCCCGTCGGTGTCAAGCGATTCGCGCGAGACACCGAGCAGCTCTCGCTTGGCGTCGTACGCGTAGGTGATGAACCCCCGATCGAAGTACGCGCTCGCGCCGGGGACGTCCGTCACCCGCGAGCTGACCAGCCCGCCAGTCAGCGACTCCGCGACCGCGAGCGTCTCCCCGCGATCAGTGAGCAGCGCTCCCAGTCTCGCTTCGATCGGTCGAGTCTCGTCGCTGTCGTCGTCCTCCATACCCCTGCTCCGGTCGCCACCCCCGTGGGGTTTACGCCCGGTCGGACGCAATCGACTCCCATGACCGACTGGGACGAGCGCTTCGCGGCGGGAGCGTACCCACGGGAGCCGGAGCCGTCCGCGGTGTTGCGCTCGTACGAACCGTCGATACCCGATGGTCGGGCGCTCGACGTCGCAGCCGGCACCGGCCGAAACGCGATGTTCCTCGCCGAGCAGGGGTACGTGACCGACGCTCTCGACGCTTCTACAGAGGGCCTTGCAATCGTTCGCGAACGCGCCACGGAGCGCGGTGTCGACGATCGTGTCGAGACGATCCAGGGCGATATCTCGACGTACGGGTTCCCGACGGCGGCATACGAGCTGGTCACGATGAGCTACTTTCACACCCTTGACCGGTTCGCCGACCTGACCGAGGCACTCGTTCCCGGTGGGTATCTCTTCGTCGAGGGACACCTCCGGTCCGCCGAGACGACTCCGTCCGGCCCAAGCGACGATCGATATCGGTTCGGCGCGAACGAACTCCTCCGCGCCGGACTCGGGCTGACGGTGGTATACTACGACGAGACGCTCCAAGAGCGCCCGGGAGATCAACGCCGGGCGACCGCGAGGCTGCTCGCGCGTCGGTCGACAGGCGGGCGGCAGTCGTACCCGCCTCGACCGGCCGCAGGATTCGACGATGAGTGACCGTGATGCGACTGATGCAGAGGCGACAGACGCGGTGACGGGAAACACCACCGCCGGTCCCGGAGCAATACTCAAACGTCTCGTCGAGGAGGCGGTCAGTGCCGATCTCGTCGCGCTCCACGGACCGGTCACGCTCGTCGAACGCGGAGACGACCCGAGCCCCGCGGCGCGGGTGCTCGACCAGGTCGGCGGCGGCGAGTCGATTGTGGGCGTCGTTCCGCGTATCGAGCCGTCGCTCGCGCGTGGCCTCGCTGGCAGCGTCGATAGCGAGGTTCGGCTCGTGCTCACGGGTAGCGCGGGCGAGCGGTTGACGGGGACGTCTGGTGCGCCGGCCCGAGCCGTCCTCGCGAACCACGGCATTGAGGCGTACATCCACGACGGTGACTCGCCGGTCGGCGTCCTGCTCGTCGGCAATCACGCGCTCGTCGGGCTGTTCGATGACGACGGGCTTGCCGCGGTGCTGTCATCTGATTCGCCGCTCGTTCGGGAGTGGGTGACGGCGACGTGTCAACGGTACTTCGCCGCTGCCGATCAAGTATAACTCTGGGAGCGGACGGGAGAGACGGCGACTTTGACGGGAGCGTGCCGGGTGTGGCGGAGCGTCTCGGGCGTGCCGGGTGTGGCGGAGCGTCTCGGGCCTGCCCGACCTGTCGGACATGCCGGACACGACGTTGATATCGACGCATCGCTTTTGAGTGTCGCCACCGAAGAATCGGTATGAAAGCGTTACTATTGCTGCTCGTCGGCGTCTTCGGACTGATCGAGACGATCGTCCCCCAAGCTATCGTCCGGCTGTGGACCCGCCTGACCTACCGAGACTCAGGGGACGCGGAGGCGAGAGAGTGGCTGTACGTCGCCGTCCGGATCGAGGGAGCGATTCTCGTGCTCGTCTCCCTCGTCGGGCTGTTTCGCGTTGCGACGGCGGACGGATCGGCAGACGAAGCGGTGGACGAGACGGCAGACGAAGCGACGGACGTTCCAGCCACGGACGAGAGGTAGCTGAAGCCACCGGACAAACGGACCCACGGCGAACCGATCGGCTCAGTCGTCGGTCGCGTCGGCTGGCTCCTCGTGGCCGGGTTCTGTCACGATTTCGCCATCGTTTGAAAAGTACGACCGACCGCCGTCGGGACGCTCGCCGGTCCGCAATACGTGACAGTCGCGACACCGGGCCTCGTACGACTCCTCGGCGCCGACGAGGATCGTTGGGTCGTCTGCGTGCGCCGGCTTCCCTTCGATGAGCCGCTGATTTCGAGACGCGGGCTCGCCGCACTGCGAGCAGATTGCTTGGAGTTTGTCGACGTATTCGGCGGTTGCCATAAGCTGCGGTAACGGCTCGAACGGCTCGCCACGAAACGTCTGATCGGTGCCGGAGACGATCACGCGGACCCCTCCGTCTGCGAGGGTGTTACACACCTCGACGAGCGCGTTCGAAAAGAAGTTCGACTCGTCGATCGCGACGACCTCGGGGAACGGCTCGTCGTCGAGGATCTCCAGCGGGCCGTCACCCTCGTTTGCGACGACGGTCGCCTCCCACTGGCGACCGGTGTGGGTCCCGATCGTCGTCTCGCCGTAGCGATCGTCGACGGCGGGTTTATAAACGGCAACGGACTGACCGGCGATTTCGGAGCGCCGGAGCCGCCGGAGGAGCTCTTCGGTTTTTCCCGAGAACATCGAACCAGAGATGACCTCGATCCATCCGGATCGAGTGATCGCGTGCATGACGTTATGGGCACGAGCCAGCGACTAAACGGTTTCTCTCCGGCGCGAACCGCTCCGTTTCAGACCAGTTATATCGCCGTCGCGACCGCAACGAGACTAGCGGCGACAAAGACGTATACCGCGGCCGATATCGCCCAGTCTCGACGGATCTGCGGGAGTCGTTGGTGAGCGAGCCCTGTCGCCCGCGGAAGCGGAACCAGCGCAAAGAAGCCGACCATCAGTGCAACCATCACATGGCCGGCGATCACGAGGGTCACGGCGGTGCCGGTGCCGGCCAGCGTCCCGACGGCGGCGACGAGTCCGACGAAGAGAACTCCGGATCCGACTCCAGCGACGTAATGAACCCACGTCGCCAACCGCTCCGACGCGTTTCCGACGGGGGTGTCAGTGAGCACGCTTGCGGCGACCTTCGGGGCGGTCGTCCCCTCACGGAGTCGGGCCATCACGGGATCCATCGCAAGCGTCGCGAGCAGTCCGACGAGAGGTGCGAGCAAGAGTCCGACGAGCAGCGAGAACGCGGGCATCGGTGATCGGTACGGACGCGATCGGTTTTATCCCGTCGGTGAGACACCGACCCCCGCTCCTTAGCGCCGCCCCGCCCCAGTCTTGTCCTCGACAGCCGTGTCGCCGCCGGCAACCGTGTCACCGCCGATCACGACCCGCGAGACGTCGGCGGCGCCGGCGCGCCGGACGATCGCGCGAACGAGGTCGTGTGCGCCCGTGAGATTATCAGAGTCGCCGTCGAGCACGAGGAGGTCCGCGTCGGCGCCTTCTGTGATCACACCGCGGTTCACCCCCGCAATCTCCGCGCCGTGGACGGTCGCCATCCGAAGCACGTCCCGAGCCGGGAGGTCGGAGAGCTTCGCGGCGAACTCCATCTCGCGGAACATCGAGGGCGAGTCGGTCATCACGTTGTCGGTGCCGAGCGCGACGGTAGTCCGCTGGTTCAGCTCCCGGATCGGCGGGACGCCGACCTTCGTCACGAGGTTCGAGCGCGGGCAGACGACGACAGGAGTGCCGCGGTCTTCGACCCGATTGAGGTGGATCGCTTCTGCGTGAACCATGTGGACGAGGAACTTCGGGTCGAGATCCATCGCCGCGTTGATGTCGTCGGCGTCGCGCTCGCCGGCGTGGATCCCGAACAGCTTCCCGGCCTCTCGAACCTGGGTCCGTACGGCGTCGAAGTCGGCGTCGCGAGCGCCCGAGGCGCCGTAGCCGTCGGCGACTTCGAGGACGTCGGGATCGTCGCGACCGAGAACGACGACATCGATCGCGCGCTCGTCGAAGTCGACGCCGTCTCCCGCAAGCGCGTCGCGGAGCGCGGCGACCCCTGGAACGCCGCCCTCTCGGAACTCGATGAACGTCCCCGTCCCGGTCGACTCCATGTACCGGAGCGTCCGGGCCATCGCAGTCACCTTCTCCTCGTGGCTCGCCGATCGGAGCAGCCGGTGTTTAAGCCCGTCAGGCGGCGCAACGAGTTCGTCGAGTGAGAGCCCCTCGCCGGCCTCCTTGGCGATCGAGTCGCCGATATGCGTGTGCGCATTGACGAACGCGGGGAGGATCACATCGTCGCCGTCGACCGCGCACTCTTCGATCCGGACGATCTCGCCGTCCGCGACGACGATCCGGCCCTCGACGGGCTCGAAGTCGGTACCGACGAGGATCGTCCCCTCCAGATGCATACCTCACGGTCGCCAGCCCGAGGTTAAAACGTCACGGGAACGGATCGGTGGCGAGGTCCGATCGATGACGCGGTGGGGTCGGCCGCGGTCTCCGTCACTCAAACTCGTCGAGCGTCGTCGGCATCGCACCCCGGACCTCAGTGACGAGCCCGTCCAGGTCGAGTCCGAGCACGTCGGCGGCGGCACGCCCGACTCGGTCGGTCGCCGGTGCGGGCGCGTACACGCCGAGGCGCCACTGGTTGTGCTGTGCGGTTCGGAGGGCAGAGACGAGCGGCGACTGCCGCTCCAATCGGCGCACCTCGCCGTTGACGGTCACCCGCGCGGTCGACTCGCGCATCGACGGCTCCGAGGGGATATCGAGAACGGCGTGCTCGCGGTCGACTCCGGCCTCGTCGGCAATTTCGCGTTCGAGTGCCACCGCGGTCTCGTGATCTGCCTCATGAATCTGATCGGGGACATCGTCGTACTCGGCCCACACCGCCAGCTTGTACAGGTCGCGCTCGTCGTACCGGCGGGAGAGCTCGGCCGTCTCTGGGCAGTCACGGATCGCCGCGAGGAAGTCGTGGTCGTCCATTCGCCGAAGCTCGGCGGCGGTCGTCGCCGTCGCGTCGAGCAGGTTGCCGGCGGCTCGGCGCAACATCGCCTTCGAGATCCGCGCGACCTGGTGCGTGTAGACGACCGGGTTCATCAGCGCACGGGCGAGCAGGAGACTTTCCGCCGTCTGGACGTTCCCTTCGTCTAAAACGAGCGTCGGACCCTCGTTCGCGTCGGCCGAGGCGTCGGGCTCGACGAAGGTCAGCTCGCGGACGAACCGCTCGGTGTCGATGGTGCCGTACGGGACTCCCGTGTGGTAGGCGTCACGCACGAGGTAGTCCATCCGATCGATGTCGAGCTCGCCGGAGACGAGCTGCCCGTACCTCCCCTCACCGGCGACCAAGCCGGCGATCGTCTCCGGATCGAGGTCGTGTTCACGGAGGACTTCGCCGACGGCGCCGGTCGTGAGTAGTTCCTCGACGTCGTCGTGGTACTTCCCCGTCCGACGATGGGTGAGCGCTTCGAGGTTGTGGCTGAACGGCCCGTGCCCCACGTCGTGGAGCATCGCCGCCGCCTCGATACGGTCCGCCTGCACACCGGCGATCCCGAGGTGATCCAGCGCGCGGCTCGCGAGGTGGTAAACACCGAGGCTGTGTTCGAAGCGGGTGTGGTTCGCGGAGGGGTAGACGAGCTGGACGGTGCCGAGCTGTTTGACGTGACGGAGCCGCTGGACTGCGGGCGTGTCGAGGAGGTCTGCGGCGACACCGCCGATCTCGATGTGGTCGTGGACGGTGTCCTTGACCGTGATCATGGATCGGCGTTCGTCGGCACCGAATAAAAGAGAGTGGGTGT
>LKMY01000090.1 GCA_001564205.1 Nanohaloarchaea archaeon PL-Br10_U2g5 | reverse complement strand
CGCCACGAGATCGCCGAAGCAAGCACACCCGCGACAACCGGCAGGATGGCGTTACCGGCTTCGCCGGCCGAGAGCGATAGCCCGACTGCCGTTCCGTCGCGTTTGTCGTACACCGCAGACAGAATAGTAAACCGTGCGGGTCCGAACACCGCTGTGGAGAAGCCAAAAAAAGCCGTCGCGGCGAACAGGATCCAAGCGCTCGTTGACAGCGCGACCGCCGCGATTGCCAACCCGGAGACGAGCGTGCTGAGAACGATCGCATTCCCCTCGCCGAGGCGGTCGCCGATGATCCCGCCGGGAAACTGCCCGATCGCGTAGGCGAACCACAACACCGAGATAAGAAAGCCGGCGCTCGCTAACCCGAGAGAAAACGTCTCCCGGATATACGGCAAGAGAGCGGGGTACACCAACCGAACGCCTAGCGAGAGGAACCATCCGCCGGCTACGCCGAGCAGTATCCACCCCCGCCCGCCGCTCCAAAGCTCCGACACGACGGTCCGGAGATCAGCAAGTGCGCTGGAAGACACAGTGTCCATCACATGGACGGCTCATATGTGTGTATCGACACCGGAATATAGACGTGTATAGTTCCAGTGAATACGCTACACTGACGGCAGCGGTCGACCGAACGGCTGCAAGGTATCGCGATTCACACACCCGATTTTCGGTTCCGGCTCCGCGCCGAACACTGGTTTCGATCTGTCCCGTTTTGATGAGACGCCTGATCGAGTGGTGACACCAGTTGTTAAGATGACACCAGCCGAATGATGAATGATGATAGTCGTTGCAGGCGTGAGCCGCTCCGGAGGAGAGAAGGTGCTGATCGAGGCCATCGCTCGCGCAGCTGATCTGGGAGCTGACCTCCATGTGGTGTACGTCCTCCCCGTGGGAACGTACGGGTTGTTCGAACTCGAACTCGCCGAGCGCGTCGGGATTCCGGTTCAGCTGGATTACTTCCGGGACCTGAGCGAATCGATCGCGAACAGCGTTGCCGAACCGCTTGCGGACGATTACGTTCCGGTCGGACTCATCGGGAAACCAGAAGCTCAACTTCTCGAGTACGCCGATACTGTCGACGCGGATCTGATTGTTATCGACGCCAATTCGGTCCGGGATGGCGGTTTTCTTGGCGTTTTCGGAGGGTCTATGGACGAATTACGCGAGAGCGAGATTCCAGTCGTAACAGTTCCCTGAATATTCAGTCTCCTGATGCGTCCTGACCGTTCAGTATCCTGATGTGTCCTGACGCGCGGATACGCTCCTGTCGGTGTTGCGTTCGATAGTGTTGGTGCACCGACCGCGCATCGCTGCTCGGTCTGGGGTCTGCCGACGTTCAGCGGTTCTATCGGTCCTCAGTCGTCAGCAGCGACCGACTCTCCGGCCATCATCTCTAGAACCTGCATCACGCCGGAGTTGCAATCCTTCCCCATTCCGTTCTGTACCATCGTTTTGTAGAGTTCGTGTGCAAGCGCGGTCTGAGGCATAGGTGCACCGAACGCCGCTCCCGCATCGGTAGCGATGCGGAGGTCTTTGTACTGATACTCGGCGAAGAAGCCGGGTTCGAACTCGCCGTTTATCATGTTCGGAGCACGGTTATCCAGCGTCCAACAGCCCGCTGCACCGCCACTGATCGCATCCACAACGGCTTCGAGATCTGCACCGACTTGATTCGCGAACACGAGCGCCTCGCTCACACCAACCATCTGTGCGGCGACGACGATCTGATTGCAGGCCTTCGTTGTCTGCCCCGCGCCGTTCGGGCCACAGTGGGTAATCGTCTCACCCATCACCTCGAGAATATCCATGTGCGCGTCGAGGACATCCTCGTCGCCGCCGACCATGATCGAGAGCGTTCCGTCTCTGGCCCCCTCATCGCCACCCGAAATCGGCGCATCGAGCATGTCGACGCCGACGCCTGCAAGACGCTCGGCTATCTCTTCCGTTACTGTCGGCGATATCGTCGAATGGTCGATAACCGTCATTCCGTCACTCAGTCCATCGAGAACCGGCTGTTCCTCTTCCCCATCGCCGAGAACGACGTTCTCGACGTCCGGTGAGTCGGGCAAGCATAGCAAGACGACATCACTTTGCTCGGAGACACCAGCGGGCGAACCGCCGTCTCTCCCACCGTACTCGACGAGCTCTGCCGTCGGCGCGTCCGAGCGATTGTGACCCACGACGGGATAGCCCGCGTCAACGAGGTTTTTGGCCATCGAAAGGCCCATGATTCCGAGTCCGATAAAGCCGACTGTCGTTCGCGACATGGTAGCTCACTGTGAGCTGAAGGGATATAAATTTCTACGCTTCGGATTGCGTGACGTATCCAAACTGGTCTGTAGGCGCTTCGGGCGACAGCGACGCCATGGGTAGCTTTTTGCTTCCACCCAGATATACCCGTTCAGTATGAGCGACTCTCACGCAGTCATCACTAATTACGATGCGCTTTCGACCTCGTCGAGACGCGAACTCGCGCTCGACTGTCTCACCGCCGGTATCGACGCCGCACATCCTCGCCGGGTGATACAAGATGCGGTTACGCTCGACGAGGGAGTGCTTCGGATCCACGAGTCGAGCTACGACCTTTCAGAGTTTTCGGAACTGATCGTCCTCGGCGGTGGAAAAGCTGCGGGACAGGTCGTCGTCGAACTCGAGGAAATCCTCGGCGATCACCTCGACGGTGGGGTCGTCGTCACGAACGCGGTCACGGAAAGCAACCGAGTGGCAGTACGCCGAGGCGACCACCCTGTGCCGAGCGAGAACGGTGTTGAGAACACGCGAGCGATCCTCGAACAGGCCCGAAACGCGGGGACAGACACACTCATCCTGGGTGCGATAACCGGTGGCGGAAGTGCACTACTCGCTGCGCCCGCAGACGGGATCGGGATCGAGGAGCTACAGGAGACGACAACGCAATTACTCGAGAGCGGCGCGACGATCCACGAGATCAACGCCGTTCGGAAGCATCTCTCGACACTGAAAGGAGGGCTACTTGCACGGGCCGCTTCGCCGGCGACGGTCGCGTGTCTCGTTCTCTCGGACGTCGTCGGGAACGACCTCGATGTGATCGCAAGCGGCCCGTTCGTCCCCGATCAGTCGACCTTCACCGATGCGATCGCGGTTCTCGATCGATACGACGTCACCGTCCCTGACGCTGTTCGAGAGCGACTCGAGCGGGGCGTAAACGGTGACTTCTCAGAAACGCCGACAGCGAACGACCCGGTATTCGAGCGCATCGATCATCACATCGTCGCCGACGGGATGACGGCGATCGACGCCGCAAAAGAGCGTGTATCAGAGACGAGGTACGGGACCCTGATTCTCTCATCGAGGATTCGTGGAGAGTCCAGCGAAGCAGCGAAGACGGCCGCCGCCATCGCAGAAGAGGTGCGAGCGACCGGAAACCCGATCGAGCCGCCGGCCGTTCTCATCTCCGGCGGCGAAACCACTGTTACCGTAAGCGGTGATGGGACGGGTGGACCGAATCAGGAGTATGCACTCGGCTGTGCCGCCGAGCTCGATATCGACGGGATCACTGTCGCTGCGGTCGATACTGATGGTATCGATGGGCCGACCGATGCGGCCGGCGGGATCGTTGATTCGATACGACAGGTCGACGAAGACGTCCGAGATGCGCTGTTCGAAAACGATGTGTACCCGCTGCTCAAGCGTCGCGACGGGCTCATTTTCACCGGGAAAACCGGCACGAACGTCAACGATCTTCGCGTCATCGTAATCGACGAGGAATCTCCGTGATCTACAGGCGGTGCAAGGCGGTTCGCTGATAGAGTGGCGGGGTGATAGCGGCTTCAGATCGCTTGTCGAAGCTTCAAAACGACATAACACCCGAGTCCCAGTACGGCCAACGCTGCATAAATCGAGTCGAAGTCGGTTAGTGTTGCATCGGTCAAGAGGATACCGAGGAATCCGACGGCAATAGCGATCATTCCGATCGCTGCGAGTAACATCGTGATCGTATCCTCGAAGACGCGCTCTGTGCGTCCACCGGCGTCTGAATCGTCCGGCATACTGTTTGCCATACTGTCATCGAATACCGCAGCAGCTGAAGTAAAGCTGTCTGCTCTGTGTTTTATCCGCCGGTCAGCGACTGATATAGCCGTTCTTGTTGTTTCCAGAACTGATTCGAAACCACTCGGGACGAAACAGCGCCTGTGCGGGATTCCAACGCCAACGCTCCTCAGTCGAGTCCCATCAGTAGCAGGAATAACACCGCTAACACGACGCTTACACCTGCGATCGCCGGGAACGCGGCTACTACGCCCCAGCGCGTCGCGAGTACGCCGAACAGTGCCGGACCGGTCGCACTCCCCATAGCCGAAGCCGTCTGAATAATCCCGAATAAACTCCCGCTGTACTCCTCGTTGGCCTTCTCTGAAACCATTGCATTTTTGATGGGATAACTGGCGTACATCAGTACACCAATAATTGCGAACCAAACGCTCAGAACGATGAGAAGCACCTCGAACGGTAGTTCGCCGAGCAGTTGACTGACAAGCAGCGTGGCACCGACTAGGACGGCGGTAGCAATGGCGGCGACCAGCCCAAGCAGCTCTCGGTTGAACCGATCGGCGAGATCACCCGCCCAGAGTGAGGAGACGCTGCCACCGAGCAACAGCGCGAAAAATGCTAGATTTCCGACCGATACTGAGGCGCCGCTTTCCGCGGTAATGTAGGCTGTCGTATATGTCTGTATCGCTCGATGCTGGAGGGAGAGTATCAGCGTTAACAGAAACAGTAGGACGATCCCACGGCTGAGAGGGACGTTTACTGCCCCTTTGACGGACCGAACTGCTCCCCGAAGTCTGGAGGGCCGACCGCCGTCGGTTCGAGCGGATTGAGAAGAGGTGCTCTCCGAAGAGGCCAAAAACGGGATGCTCGACAGCGTCACGGCGATTCCGAGCAGGGCGCCACCAGCGAGCGCCACACGCCAGCCGGCGATCGCTGCCAGCCCGCCAACGACTAACGGGGCAGACATCGTTCCGAGGGCACCTCCAAAGCCGAACACGCCCATCGCTTTTCCTTCGGTGTCCTCCGTTTCGACGTCACTAATGAGAGACATCCCTGTCGGGTGAAAGGTGCTACCGCTGATGCCGGTAATCGCCTGTGCTACCAGTAGCATTTCGTAGCTGGTAGCCAGGCTTGCGAGGAGAATTCCGCCCGACATTCCGAGGAGCCCGACAAGCATGATCCGTCGTTTCCCGATCCAATCGGCGAGAATCCCCGCAGGAAGCTGAAAAAGCGAGTACATAATAAAGAAGATCGTGACCAGAAAACCGGCCTGCCCGTACGAGATTCCGAGATCGGCGACCAACAGGGGGATAATCGGCGGGATGACGATGGAGAAGAACTCGTTTATGCCGTGAGCGACTGAAATCGGGCCGACTACTCGAGGCCTCGAAACGTTCATAATCCGTTTAAACGGGCTAACCATTCTAGACATCAGTTGCGCGTACAGAACCATAATGATGTTGTTAGAGAGCGACGAATGGAGTACAGTTCCTCCACAGTAGAATCGGCAGCGGGGCGACGTAACGCACTGCTAACGACCGAACCGAGCCCTGTGACAGCGATGAACCAGACTCGTCGAGCAGTTAGACAAAGTTACTGAAGCGTCGAGCGAACGCTGCGGACAGGGCGACAACGTCTAGCGATGCCGACACGTAACCACGGCAACCGCTGTCAGTCTTGGCCCTCGTAGCGGGCAAACTCTACGAGGTTTCCGTCCGGGTCATGGACGTAGACCGACTGCATCGGTCCACGTGCCCCGACTTTCCGGACCGGCCCTTCGGCGATCTCCACACCGGCTTTCTCGATCTGTTGCTCAACGCTCTCGATCGGTTCGTCAACAATCAAGCAGAAATCTGCCGCTCCGGGCGTGGGTTCGGCCGCGTGAGGAATGTACTCATCCCCGGCGGGATGGAGATTGAGCTTGGTCGTTCCAAACGAGAGGGCGACACGGCCGTTATCGAATTCCTCGACCACGGCGACGTCGAGGATATCGGCGTAGAACGTACAACTGTGTTCGATGTCGGTCGCGTACAGAACGATATGATCGATTCCGGTGACTTCCATACTCGCTCGAGGGAGTGGCAGAGCAAAAGAATTTGCCTCGGTTTTGAGGTGCTGATTCGGAACCGCTCGGGGAGCCACCCACGCGGGGCGTAGATCAGGCGGAACACAAAAATCCGTTGTCAGCAACGGCGTCTGTCGTGAGAAACGCAGACCGCTTACGTAGCTATGTTTTCTATTTCAGAACAAGCTTTATTGGTGAACAGAATCAAGCGGCGAGGTATGAGTCAAAAAGCGAAACATCCGGTCCGAACAACTGAGAAGACGTTATCTATTATTGAAGAGCTGAAACGGCAGAACGGAGCGCGGCTAACCGATCTCACGGATGAACTCGACATGGGCAAAAGTGCAATTCACAATCACCTCAGCACGTTACAGGAGTACGGATACGTCATTCAGGAGTCTGACGAGTACCGCCTCAGTCTGAAATTCCTTGATCTCGGTGGCTATACGCGAAGTAAGATGGATCTTCACAAAATTTCCGAACCGGAAGTTTCGAAGTTGGCGAAGCGTTCTGGAGAGCTAGTTAATCTCCTCGTCGAAGAGAACGGGAAGGGGGTGTATTTATGCCGAGCAAAAGGAGAGCATGCAGTGGATCTCGACACCTACGTTGGAT
>LKMY01000089.1 GCA_001564205.1 Nanohaloarchaea archaeon PL-Br10_U2g5 | reverse complement strand
TCTTCGACATGATCGAGAACATCGTCCGCCGCCGCCAACTGGCCAGCCGCCTGCTGCGGCTGTCTGTCGCTCGTCCGGCGGGCGCGCTCGGCGAGCGTGTCAGCGAGCCCAAGAAAGTGATTCGGAATCGTATGATTATGATCAGCACGAACGGAGACGTAGTCGTCGTTGATCGCTGCAATTCGCGATTCGATATCGCGCGCGCGCCGGTCGATATCGACAGCCTCTGAGGCGTCCGATGACCGGGAGAGGCGCGGGATAAGCGTCCGATCGTAGAACGTGCATTCCTGGTAGATGGCGTACAGCTGTATATCATCGACACCGTCCGCTTCCAGCATCGCCTCTAGCTCCCGGACCCGATCAGCGAGGTGCCGGTACACGCTCCCATCGGCACGCTGAAGCTCTTCTTCCAGCGAATTGATCCGGCGACGGACGTCGTACGTCTCGATATCGGTGAGTGCAGCCTGTACTTCTTCGAGTTCGTCGAAACGCTCGACGGTTGTCCGGAGCTCTTCCACCACCGTCATCTCATCGCCGGTTTCGAGCGCATCGAGCAGTCGTCTCGTCTGTGGCGACTGCGGGCGAACCGCTGCTCGAAGCTCGTCGACGACCTGTTCGAGCGAAGAACCCGAAGATTCGATCACGACGTCGCCCCGTTCGACCGCGTCGGCGAGCGCGGACGCTCGCTCGGCCATATCTCCGGAGCCGAGATTGAGGGAACCATCGGCGTCGACCGCCCGACAGAGTCGCTCGACCGCCTCACGGTGTCGGTCGCGCTCCGATTCAGACCGGTCGCGTTCGTCGGCCAGTTGGATCGTCTTATCAAATACCGACAGCAGTCCAGCAACAGCGCTACTGTTGCTTCGAGAGACGCGACTCCGGGCCGACTCCAACTGACGAGTCGTCGGTGAGTCATCGAACCCGGAGACGGCCTCGGCGAGCGCAGCGTCTCCCTCTAAGCGCTCGATGGCGTCACGGAGAGCGGATTCAATGCTGGTCTGGTCCGCCCCGGGATCAGAGAGGACTCGACAGAGTCGCTCTGCGGCATCCGAACTCGGCTGCTCTCGTCTGGCGACCGTGTCAGCCGCCTCGGCGATGGAGTGGTCAACGTGAGTTCGACCATCAGATTGCGACCCGTGATGGTCCCGCGCGAAGGATGATGTCCTCGATGCGCCCCGTCCGTCGCGAGCGTTCGTCGTCTTCGCCGACGCGGCGTCACTGAGTGGAGATTCGGCGCCACACTCCGGGCAGAATCGCGCGTCGAGGGGCACCAGCGAACCACAGCTCACACACGGGGCGCTCTGGGCGGTCTGGTCCGATTCGCTCTGTCTTGCGGCATCTCTCTCCGAACCTGGTGATACAGTTTCACCGCGATTCGCCCCGCTTTGCGCCGTCGCTCCCGACTGGGTGCCCGAGCTACTTGACGGGCCAGAGCCGGCGTTCTGAGCGCTTTCCCTCTCGGAATCGGCTGCACCGGTGGTGTCGCTTGCGGCCGTCTCGGCGGGTTGGTCAGCGTTCCCATCGCGGTGTGAAGCAGCGTCATTCTCTGAGGCTTCGCCCTGCTCGACGTCGCGGTGTTGTGAGTACGTGTCTTTCGCGCTGTCGACCGTGTTCGACGCCGCCGCAGTCGTTTTTGCCGCGGTATTCGCAGCGGTTGCAGTCGTCTTGGCCGTCGTCTCGACGGGTGACGACGATCGCACTTTCTGGGCGATAAACCCGCTGACGAATCCACCGGCCATGCCGAGAGTGACCGAGTGTAAGACGACGATTGCGACGACGATAACCACACTCCCCGCGAGTAGACCGCCGATCAGCGGGATCTCGGCGAGCATCGGCGCAAAGAACACCGCCAGTATGATCGCCGGCAGTGTCATCGCGATCCCCTTAATAAACCCCGACTTCAACCCGCCCCACGGTCCTCGATTGATGATGAACGCGGTGGTCGCTCCGCCGAGTATCGGCCCGAACAAGTTGACCCCCGGAATAAGATATAAGATCTTCGTTACCACCACTCCTGCGAGAACTCCTTTGATTAGCGTTGTCTTATCCCTCGAGGAACTCATTGGTCATCTCGACTGCCATTTGTAGATAACACATTAAAAATATGTGTGTTGTTGGCACTGTTCAGTACAGCATCATTCGAGACCGTGTGACTGAGTCGATGTACAACACCGTATTTAGCGGTAGGTTTACATTTATGAGCTAATATCCCAATGTTATGCCACGAGTGGTTCGGAACGCATCTCGGGAGGCGAGTGGAGCGGAGAGGTGGTCACGTGGATGATCGAGATATCTCGTGCCGTACGAAACGCCGTCGCTTCAGGGGTCGCTGCCACGTTCATTCTGCTATGGCTCCTCTCAGGGGTTCCCGCCATCGGCCTCGCAGCGGGGTTGGTCGTCACAGTCGTCGTGTTGCTGCTGACTGGTGACGGTCGCAAGCGATACGCGGTCGCTGGAACAGCGTATTTACTAATTGTCGGGACCTTTCTTGCGGTTGCCGACGCGATTGGGATCAGCGTCCCAAGCGCGGAGACGATAGTGCCGGCAACCGTCTTGTTCGGCCTGTTAAGCCTGCTTATTATCTCGGTTCGTGCGGCCGGTCGAACACTCTTTCGGAGAGTAGTCGGTGCGGTGTTCGGCCCAGAAACGGCGGAACGGATCTTCGACTCGGTCACGTCGCTACTCTCGGCGATCGGTCTGCTGTTCTTGCTCCCGAAACTCAAACGACGGGTTCTCATCAACGGCGGTTTTCTCGTCGGAGGGAACGCAACCTTCGGGTTGAGTCTCCTGGGAATCGAGCGGTCGATCACCGTTCCGAGAGGAGAGACAGAGATCGATATCGTCTTGTTTCTGTTCGTTGGGACGCTCCTCGCCGGGTTTTACACGTTCGATTCGCTGAACTCAACCTGGCTCGCGACGAACGCCACCGCGAAAAAGAGCGTTGAAACCGGAAAGCGAGTTCACGCGAAGACGACGTCGGTGATCGAAGAGAAGCGCGGAAGCCGGACCGACACCGACGACGAGTGAGGAGTGTGCCGTCGCCGATCTCGGCTGGCGGAAACAGCGCTGAGCGGTCACCCGGTCCATCCAGTTGACGGTGGGACGAGTACCCGTTATCCCATATTCTCTCGACCGAGACACGAGAACAGCGCTTCGACATCGTCCCACACCTCGCGGACGTTCTCGGCCTGCTCGGTGTTCCCCTCCTGTTTGAGCGTTAGCGCGTGGTCGTACATCGCTTCGATAGACGGCATCTCTGGGTTCCACAGCGTCCCCCACAGATACACGTCGTCGAGATACGGCGTTACAAGCTGTTTGAGATGGATATCGACGGATTCGATTCCCGTTGACCGACCGGCGTCGAGGAACTGCTCACCGCCGATGATCTCCGCCATCGTCCCGTCGCCGATTAGCGTCGAGATCTCCTGCATCTTCTCTTCGGGCCCGTAGACGAGGAACGTCCCGCCCCACGCGGTTGTCGGATCGAACTCGGCGAGCTTGTTCTGGAACAGCGCGTTTCGAACGAGCAGCTCCAGCTTCGACTCGTCGAACGTGTTGGCCCGCGAGCGGCCCAGTACCGGCGCGAGGACCACCGCGGGGGTGAAATCCCGGTCGGGATCCCGCCGATACTTGTCTTGAACCGGCCGGAAGCTGTCTGCGGGGTCGAAGACGTCCCCTTTGATCGACATCGTCGCGTCACGATCGAGAAACTGCGGTACTGACGACATGGTGAACGCTTCGAGATAGGCAGCGAGCGGCTTGTTGACCTCGACGTACTGCGGCGGGTTATACTCCGCGAGCCGATCGATCCGCGGTCTGATATCTGCACCCACGTCCTCGAGCCGGTTGTTGTCGAAAGGGATGATCGCGTCGACCGTGCGGGAGGCCCGAGCCAGCCCGACGACGCCGTTCACTTTCGCCCGACCGCCGAACTCAGAGTACTCGGTCCCTTCAGACGGAATAACGATACTGCTGAACAGGGGTTTTGAGACGATGAAGTCGTCGTCGAGAACCGTCTCGCGGATCTTTTCAGCGAGCACCGGCGTCGCCCCGCAGCCTGTCCCTTTCGTGACGCTGTGGACGAACATTACGGCCTGTGATCCCTGGATCTGTTCTTGTTTGAGATCCCATCGCTCCGTGAACGGGTCCGCTCCGTCAGCGAAGTCTGCACTGATAAGGTCACGTCCGAGATCCCAGCGGTATCCCGCACCTGCATAGTCGTGCTTCCCGAATCCAATGATGCAGTTCGGGAGCAGATCGTTTCGGCTGTACCCCTTCTCCTCTTGAGCGTAGTACGTCTGTTCGAGTTCGCTGACGTTCGTGTTCAACAGACCGTATCCGGCCAGTCCACCCTGCCAGATCCGGGCGCGTCGTTCGTTGTTTTCTTCCAACGTCTGTCGGCGGAGAAGGATTGCATCGAGAATGTTGTTCCCCGCTCCACCGACACCGATAACGAACCATTTCTTTCCGTAGGCGTCGTCCATCAGATCGTCGCTGAACGACTCGTCGGACGCGCTGTCCGATGTCGACAGCGACGCTGATGTTGCTGTCCGTGCTCGACCTGCGTCATTCGATGCTGTGTCCGACTCAGACGCCGCCTCGCTTTCGGGTACGGGTCCGGAGAGGGCATCCTCTTTGAGATCCGGATACACCTGCTCAACTGAGGCGGGCTCATCGCCGTGGGAACGGGCAAGGTGTTCGATCAGCGTCTCCCCCTCCCACCGGTTCGAGCGCTGCATACATATCTTACAGATATCGGTCATGTTTGGATACGGTATCGGAGTGACGGAGCCACATAAAACATTGCGTACTCGAACAGCGCCGCGAGCCGTACGAAGCGCGGCGCTGATGAGATTGACTGTAACATGGTTGGCAACGTCGTGGTAATAGACGCCTACGAGCCGTGACGCTCGACGAATCGGTCCCGAAGCGCGTTGAGACCCGAAGACACACTCGTCCCCTCTCGGAACTCGATCTCAAGAAATCCAGGCGGAGCCCCCGCTTGCAGAGTTACCGTCTCGACGAGATCCGTCTGTCGGCGACAGAACGTTGTGAGGGGTTCGAGCACCGCTGGGCGAGCGACGGCGTCGGGGAGCCGCTCGGTCTGACACTCGACGACATCACCGTCTCCCTGTGGGTCGAACTCCCGGAGGATGAACAGGATCTCGTCGGCGACGGCGTCGGGCGTGAACTGCTCGTGAGACGACTGCGTCTCGGCCGATGAGTGTTGTGTGGGCCGATCGATCTCTCTCGTCGACAGCGTCTCGTCGAGTCGCTCATCGGTAGAGGGACCCGACCTGTCCGTCTCGTGAGGCGTCCGAGCCGCTCCGCCATCGGTGACGATCAACTCTTGATTGTCAATTTCGATATCGATGTCGTACTGTCGCCCAAAGAGAGGGACAAGTTCTTCCACGACATCGATTGGAACGTCATCGGGAACAGTAACCCGTCCGCTTCCGTGATCGATCGTTCCGGTGACGCCACCGAGGAAGTCGACAACCATCAGTAGGTCGTCGGCCGCGTCACGCGCATCGTGAAGTGTCCGCATCGCATCGTCAAACGCGCAACGGTGGAGCGACAGGTCTGCCGCGTCGAGACGGCGTTCGATGTCGACGACGCCGTCCAGCGTCTCGTGACGACCGTCGACGACGAGGTCAGTGAGGCGCTCGCCGAGCGGCCCGTCGAACCGGCCGACTATCTCACCAGTGTCCGAGAGCGTCTTCTCGATATCCGCGCGATCGGTAAGATACGGCTCTTCGTGGCGACGAATATACGACTCGACGTCTCGACAGTGTTCGTGGATCGCGGCCACGGTCCGGACGGCATCGCGGAGGTGTTGCTGATCGAGCGCCTCGCGTGCAACACGTTCGAACTCTGCGACGTGAACGGTCTCACCGGAAGAGGGCAGCACCAGCTCCCGGTACTGTCCCGGGAGGTTAACCACATCGTAGACGCCACCGAGTGGAGAGGTGACGCTGGGATCGAATCTCCCCTCACCGATTGCGTCTTTGACACCGGTCCGCAGCTCGCGTTCGATCCGATCGAGCATCGCCGGCGACGCATCGTGACCGCGCGGAAGGCGATCTCTTGTGTCCCGAACGGCGGTTCCCGCGATCGGCTCAAGCCTGTCGAGCGTACGCGTACCGATCTGTTCGTCGAACGACGCCGTTGACATTGCAGCGGCGTTTCCGGCCGCCGTATCGGCTGGTCCGTCGTTCTCTCCATTCGGAGAGTGAGCATCCGACGCAGTACTAAGCTCGCGACTATCCGACTCACCAGTATTGTCACCAGTCGATCCCCTCTGTTCACCGTTTATCGCCTCGTCGCCCTCCTGCCGACGGAACACGAACAATCCTCCAGCCGCAGCGGCGAGCAACAGGAATGCACTGATACCCGCGATTGCAAGCGTCGTCGATCCATCGAGCGCGGCAACGACAGGGCTGCCACCGACTGAGAGGACTCCGTCGGCGCGATCGGCCTCCATACGAGCCATGTGTATTGGACTGGAATAAAGACTTGTCGCCAGTGCGAGAGGAGTGGTGCGGTTGACCCCATTCGGTCACTTTTTGACGAGTCGGGACCGAAAGGCGGGCATGAGTATTCAGCCGGCCGAGATCGAGGAGCTCATCGAGTCGGAGATTCCGGACGCCGTCGCTCGGGTGACAACCCCCCGCGTTCACAACGACGAAGACGAGGACGCCCACTTCGCGGT
>LKMY01000088.1 GCA_001564205.1 Nanohaloarchaea archaeon PL-Br10_U2g5 | reverse complement strand
TCCGTCGTCGACGGCCCCCAGTCACCCATCGCTAACCCTGACGAGCTACCCGATGCCGACGCTCACGACGTCCCGCTCGATCTGATCGCCACGCCTGAGCGGGTGATTCGGACGAACGCGTCGCGCTCGCGACCCGAGGGGATCGACTGGGACGCGCTCGACGCGGAGAAACTGGCCGAGATACCGGTGTTGGTGGAGCGAAAACAGAAGAGAGAGTGATCCGTTCGATCGCTACCTGCCGACTCAGTCCGCGTGCTGTGGAGCGGGCGCGGATCGCTCTGTCCGGTGATCGGCGACGTGTCCGCACTCGGGACAGACGATCGTTCGCTCGTCGCCGTCGCTGACGACGAGCCACCCTTCAGAAACGGGATTTTCGAAGCTACACTCTGTACAGAAGAGGACCGACTTCCGACGCGACGACGAGGGACCGCTGGCGACTGCGTTCATGTTCCAGATCAGGAGCCCGACGTATAAGGGTCTTGTTCGACCTGATCGTTCGGGAACTATCCGGATCTATCGATCAATGGCGCTATTGGCTTGAATATAATGAACCATGTGTGAGATTATCTCGGATTGAATTGATCGCAGAAGGCTACCGGGCGAGCGGCATATTGTAGCTCGTCTCTGCCTCCATCACGTGTTCCCACGCCGCCTCGCAGTCGCAGGACACCTGCTCGAAAACGCTCGGATCCTGACGCTTGTCGAAGTCCTTGATCGCGGTCTGGACGCGGTCGTCGCAGTCGCCGCAGTTGTGAGCGCCGCGATCGGAGCCGTGGCCGACGGGGTCCGAGACGACGATGGCGTCGACGTCGGCGGTCGCCTCGAGGACGTGTGCGACCGACCAGAGCCACGGCGGCCGGTACCCCCCCTGGAAAAAGAGCTCGTCGACCATCGTGTACCGCTGGACGTTCGTCGGGTTCATCGAAACAGTGTGGCAGCCGTCGACGTCGGCACAGCGCCGGATCGAGTCGATCATGTCGGCGGCGGCCTCTGGCTCCGCGAGGAACGGCGGTTTCATCAGAAGATACGCCTTGATCCCCACGTCCGCGTCGAACTCGTCGTCAGCGGCGGCCGCCTCCGCGCAGGCGTCCTCGAAGTCAGCGAAGTCGAAGTACTTGTTCACGCAGTCGTGCCGGACACGGTCGGTCGCCGTCTCTAATCCGACAGCAACGTCGGTCGCGATGTCGTGATCCGCGAAGTCGCCGATCTTCTCGCGGTCGACGAAATCCGGTAGCGACTCGACGACGATCCGATCGCGGTCCGCGAACGTCTCGGCGATCGCTTGCCGTGTCTCCGCGGGAACCTCTCGCTCGTCGAGGAACGACCCCGACGTGTAGATCTTGATCAGCGCCGCGGGGGCCTCCGCGTTTTCCGCCTCGTGATCGAGACAGACCTCGATCTGATTCATCAGGGCCTCGTGGGCGACGCTCCCGCCCTCGACCGACTCGGCGACGTAGCCGCACATCGTGCAGCCACCGGCACGGGCCCAGCGACAGCCGCCCGTATTTAAGATGATGGTGAGGGAGTTCACGACCCCGTCCGGCGTGTTGTCCTCGTCGATCCACACTCGGGTCGGTTGGGTCGGATCGTACGTCTCCGAGCGCTCGGCGCGGATGTCGCGCATCACGGCGTTGTGCGCGTCCATTCCGCGCCCCTGCTCGTACGCGTCGGGGCTCGGCTTGCTCATGGGCCAAAAAGCGGGCGAGCGCGTAAAGCCGTGTCGTCATTGCCGGCCGGCGGCGTCAACGAAGCCGACGAGCACGGCGGCGCTCGGAGATCGCCACGATGGCCGCGCCAACCACTGCGCCGGCCGCGTTGATACCGACGTCTTGCCACGCGAACGTTCGCCACGGAATCGGTGCTTGCACCACCTCGATTCCGAAGCCGAACGCGACCGCCGCGACGACGGCGAGGAGGAGTCCACATGGCGTTCGTCCCGTCACTCGGGTCGCAAGTGCGGCGAGGATCGCGTATCCGACGAAGTGGAACGGAGCTGTGAGACCGACGGCAATCGGTACTGTGGCGCTTCCACCGACCCCACCGGCTCCGTCGCCGAACACGCCGCTCGGAATCGGGAGAACTGACGCGATCAGGATGACGATCGCGAATCCCGCGGGTGCACGCCGCTGGTCCGATTTCGGTCGCGGCGCCTCGCGCTCGCCGTTGGTCACGGTTACCGTTCTCTCTGAGAGGGGTTAGTGCTCACGACACTCGTCTGCAGGGATACACTGCTCATCTCGGACGAAACCGCTCGGCGTCACAGTCCAGAAGCCACGCGTGGACGAACGCGTCTGACGCGCTGCAGTCGATGGGTTTCAGTCTGTCCGCCGTTCTGGGCATATATAAAACACGACGCGGAAAGACATCACCGAAAGTAATTGATATCGGTTTCATTTTAAGGTGAACAACTAACACGCTGTGGTCCGTCTATAATGAACGAGCATTACATGACTGAAATGGGCGGCTACAGAGACCGAGTTGCACAGGTCGATCTCGGGGATAGCGAGGTCAACTACCAGGGAATCGACGACGCCGACGCCGAGAAATACATCGGCGCGCGCGGCCTCGGTGTGAAGTACGTCTTCGACGCCGGTCCCGACGTGGACCCAATGGGGCCGGACAACCGGCTCGCGTTCATGACCGGGCCCCTCACCGGGACGCAAACCGTGATGAGCGGCCGGATTGCGCTGGTGACGAAGTCTCCGCTGACGGGGACCGTCACCGACTCGCACCACGGCGGCTGGTCGGGGGCGCGGCTCAAATGGGCCGGACTCGACGGAATCCTCCTGGACGGCGAGAGCGACGATCCAGTGTACCTGTTCGTCGAGGACGGCGAGGTCGAAGTACGGGACGCCTCTCACCTCTGGGGGCAGGGTGTTCACGACACGATCGACGCCCTCGACGAGGAGGTCGACGGCTCGGTCGGCAAGAACCTCTCCGTGATGGCTATCGGACAGGGCGGCGAAAACGGCGTCCGCTACGCCTGCGTGATCAACGAGGACGATCGCGCGTCTGGCCGCGGCGGCACTGGCGCCGTGATGGGCGCGAAGAACGTCAAGGCCATCGTCGTCAAAGCCGGCACTCGGATGCCGAAACCCTCCAGTCCGGAGACGTTCCAGGAGGGGTATCAGCAGGCGATGGAAGTCATCCGCGAGTCCGACGTCACTGCGCCCAACGAGGGCGGGCTCTCGATGTACGGTACCAACGTCCTGATGAACGCGACCGAGGAGATGGACGGGCTCCCGGCGAAGAACGCGAAGTACACCTCGACGGAGGGGTACCGCGACGCGGAAGGCGTCGACATCGACGCCGAAGAGGTTTCCGGCGAGAACGTCCGCGAGAACATCCTCGTCGACGAGCCGACCTGTCACTCCTGTCCCGTCGCCTGTAAGAAGGAAGTCGAGGTGCAGATGCAGCACAAAGGCGAGGATATGAACGTCCGCACGGAGTCGTACGAGTACGAGTCCGCCTGGGCGCTCGGCCCGAACTCCGGTCACTCCGATCGCGACGAAATCGCGCTGATGCTCCAGCGCTGTAACGACCTGGGTATCGACACTATCGAGGCCGGCAACATGATGGCGATGGCGATGGAGATGAGCGAAGAGGGGAAACTCGACGGCGTCGGCCACCTCGACTGGGGAGACTCCGAGACGATGATCGACCTTCTCGACGAGATTGGTCACCGGTCCAGCGATCTGGGCGACCTCCTCGCGGAGGGCCCCGAGCGCGTCGCCGACGCGAAGGACGCACACGGCAACAAGCTCTCGGTCAAGGGCCAGACGATGGCCGCCTACGACCCGCGCTGCATGAAGGGGATGGGGATCGCGTACGCGACCTCCAACCGCGGCGCCTGCCACCTGCGCGGCTACACGCCGGCCGCCGAGATCCTCGGCATCCCGGAGAAAGTCGATCCGTACGCCTGGGAGGGGAAGGGCGAACTCACCGCCACCTTCCAGGACTTACACGCGGTCTCGGACTCCTTCGACATCTGCAAGTTCAGCGCGTTCGCGGAGGGGATCGAAGAGTACGTGCTCCAGTACAACGGAATGACCGGCCGCGACGTCAGTGAAGAGGAGCTGTTCGAGGCCGGCGAGCGCGTCTACAACCTCGAACGCTACTACAACAACCTCGCCGGCTTCGACGGCGCGGACGACACGCTGCCGAACCGGTTCGTCGACGGGCACCCGGACGCCATCCCCGGCACGGGCGCCAGCGAGGGACAGCTCTGTGAGCTCGACGAGATGAAAGCCGAGTACTACGAGACTCGCGGCTGGGTCGACGGGGTCGTCCCGGACGAGAAGCTCGAAGCGCTCGGCATCGATATCGGCCCCGGAACCGGCGTCTCCTCTGGCGACTCAGCGGCGCCCGCCGACGACTGAGCGGTCACACGGTCATCCATTTTTAAGTGAACAGCGTCGGTAGCGGCGTGCATGGTCCACGATCCGCTGTCTCCCTCCCAAGCGCTCCGCACGCGGACCGGAGTCGCTCTCGTCGTGCTCGGTGTCGCCGTCTGTACGTATTCGCTTCTCATCCTCGGGCAGTTCCTCGTCGGGCTCTTGTTTTTCTTCCTTCCCGGTGGACTCTACTTCACCTACCGGATACTCGCCGTGCTCGACTCGCTCGCCGACGCCGCACAGAGACACGCGAGTGCAAAAGAGCGTGAAGTCGAATCTGTGGAGACCGCCACGGACCGCTTCACGCCCGAAACGTCGACGTCGGCACCGACCGACTCGGTCCTCACCGACCGTGAGGAATGATCGGTCTCTCGGGGGCGGGAGCAGCACGGTCCATCGCGGTCACGCGAACACGACGAACCGGAACAGCCACAACACGACCATCCCGACCGTGATCGTCGCGAAGACGTTCTCGGTGCGCCATGCGACCGCGCCGGCGATCACACCCGCGATCAGCCGCTCGTCGGCGAGCGTCTCGGCGACTGAGGGGCCGACCGTCACCAGATCGGGGAGTACGAGCGCCGCGAGCACAGCCGGCGGCACGAATCGCAGCGGCCGTTTGACCGACTCGGGCACCTCGTCGATTCGCCCGAAGAGATGGATGAAAGAGAGTCGAAACCCGTAGGTCGCGATCCCGATGGCGACGATGGCAACCCAGACGCGCGGGGAGCTAACGACGTCAGGTGCCCATCCGAGCGACCCGATCATCGACCCATCGCCTCCGTCAGCAGTCCGACGACGATTCCAGAGACCGCCCCGGCGAGCAGGCCGAGATTGAGCGGGAGTCCCGCAGCGACGACAGCTATCGCACCGCCTGCGATCCCGGCCGCGGTTGTCGGCCGGTCTTTCATCGCGGGGACGAGCAGCGCGAGGAAGACGAGCGGGACCGCGAACGTGAGCCCCCACTCGTCGGGGACGCCGGTGCCGACCACGACCCCGACAACCGTCCCGATCTGCCAGACGATCCACAGCGAAACTCCTGCACCGAGATAGTACCGCCAGCGGCTCCGCGATTCGTTCTCGGTGAACTCAGCGACCGAGAGGGCGTACGCCTGATCGGTGAGGACGTACGCGAGGCCCGCCCGAACCTTGCGGCTGTAGTCCGCGAAGTACGGCGCGATCGACGCCGAGTACATCACCATGCGGAGGTTGATGACCGCGGCCGTGCCGATCACCACCGCGAGCGGTGCGTCCGATCCGAGTAGATCGAGCGCGGCGAGCTGTGAGGCGCCCGCAAACACGATCACGGACATCCCGACGGCCTCGACGAGCGTGAGTCCGGCGTCGACGGCGGCGATGCCGGCGACCAGAGCGAACGGCACGATGCCGAGCATGAGCGGGGAGACATCACGGACGCCGGCGACGATGTCGGCCCGGGGAGTGTCACCCGCCGCAGAGTCGCTGTCGGGGCTGTCACCGTCCGCCTCGGAGCTGCAGTCACTGCTGTCCGGTCCGGAGTCGTCGTCGGTGAGATCGCCGTCCATACGAGTCACTCCCGCGGGTACACCGGCTCGTCGTATTTCGCCGCGAGGTAATCGGCGTGTTTGAGCTTCGTGTTCGCCTTACGGAACGTCCCGAGAAGCGAGTGGACTTCGCGTTCGGTCGGGTGTGCGCGACCGAGCAGTCGACGCATCAGGAGCGCGTTTTTCTCGCGGTGGTGTTCGCGTTGTCCCGTCGACTCGACGAACTCGCCGAAGTACTCGTGGAAGCGCTCGATATCGGGCTCGGCAGCGCGAGTGACCGTGGTGTCGGGGAGTTGCGTCTCATTGACGGTCAGATCACGAAGCTCGTATAGCAGGACCGTCGCAGCCTGTCCGAGATTCAACACGGGGTAGTCGTCGTCCGCGGGGATCGAACACACCTCGTCGAGCTTCGAGAGCTCGCCGTTGTTGAGCCCGCGCCCTTCGCGACCGAAGACGATCGCGGTCGGCGCGTCGACCGATCGCAGCGACTCCCGCAGCTCGGCGGGCGTCTTGAACGGGAACCGCTCGTGGCTCTGATCGTCCTCGCCGGTGATCGCCGTGGTGCCGACCGTGTGGTAGTTCTCGACGATCTCCTCGAAGGTCACCGATTCGGCGTTCGGGAGCACGTCCTCGCGAGCGTGGCCGGCGAAGCCGTACGCCTCGCCGTCCTCGCGGAGCTCCGGCGGGTCGACGAGCTTGAGCTCCGAGAGCCCGAAGTTCTTCATCGCCCGCGCGATGGTGCCGACGTTGCCCGGCGTTTCGGGCTCGACGACGACGACGACGGGTTTTCTGCGGGTCGCGTTCGCGTTCGTTACTTCTCCCTCTGGTGTATCAGCCTCATCGCCGTC
>LKMY01000008.1 GCA_001564205.1 Nanohaloarchaea archaeon PL-Br10_U2g5 | reverse complement strand
CGTCGCGCCCGTGGACTTCTAATCGCCTGAAGGCAGTGAGGGTATATACCGTAATTACCGAAAGGCGCATGCTTTCGTTCGATGGTCGAACGCTCAGTGATGTCCCAGCAGGGTTCGCGTATATCCAAACTGGTGCGGGGAGAGAAAATCAATCGCCGATTGAATCTACCAGCTCGCATGGTCGAAGGATGCGCCTGTATCCTCTCAGAACCCGCCTATTGGATCAAGAATAACTCTCTTGAGAATGCCCTCACCAGACGCGGATCTCATGAAATAGTTGGTGAATGAGGGCTGCGTACTGGCTGCTGGAATTCCTATCGGTTTCAGATGATGTTCTGAGCGCCGTACAAGGATACAACGCGCGAGTCCATCCGTTTTCAACTACGTTCAGAACTGCGAGATGCTCTAGAACGAACTCAAACAGAGAGATTTCACCTGCGTGTATAACTACTCACACCAGCGTTAACAGCCAGTAACGGTGTTATTCGTCTTCGAGAGCGTCGTAGATGTCTCGATTCGAATCCCGGTCGTCCGCCGCGACCCGCCGAACCAGATCCCGCCGGATGTCCTCCATCACGTCGTCGAGCGGTGACGTCGTTTTCGCTCCCTCTTCGGTTGCCATACCTACACGGACGCGTCGAACGTCGTTAATCGTTCGGGTCCGACGAATCGCTTGTCAACTCTGCAAGCCCGTACCGGACGAGTTCGTCTCGCCACGCTTCGATCTCACCGGCTAGATCGAGTGCTTCGGTGTGGGATCGGAGATAGTCGGTGGTGTCCCCTCATCGACAGCCGCTTCGTCGGTGCCGAACCCTTTCAGCATCGTCCTCAGTTCACTGTCGTACTCGAACCGGGACCCGTTGAGGAAGTAGAAGACGACCTCACGTTGAGCGCAGTTCGTTTGTTCGTATCGACGAAGGGGTGATTGGCAACGAGGAGTCGAAGGAGGTTGCACGCCTTCTCGTGGATAGTTTCCGGTGATGAGCCGAAGCGTCCCTCTTCGGTGTAACGCGAATTCGATGTCACCACGGTTTCGAACACCGGCGGGAGTATCGGGGTACTCCGCGACGACATCATCATGGATAGCGACGACGTCATCGACGGATGGGTACCACAACGAGTCTGCCATTCGCTGGGACGTCTGCACTGTACCATGGTAGACGCTGCTATGGGTGGAACGCCTGAGCGGTGGCAACAATCCGTTTTGAGATCGAAGAAGTCAAACTCACTCAGAATGACAGATTCCTGTTTGCAGAACTCACGCATATTAGAGTCTGTTATGATTCTATCATTCCACATTCGCTGTGGCCACCCGGCAGCACACGCGGGTGCCACCGCGTGTACGATGGATACGGAATGTCTCTGTTAACGACGCCCCCGGTGTCTCGTCGCTCCACGGACCGAAAGTCAGGGTGTCGCCGAAGCGGGCGATCATCGACGAACGACCGAGCCGATCATTCGACGGGAATCTCGACGAGTGACATCCCCCCTTCGACTGCGGACCGCAGTTGGGTCCGAAGTTCGTCGGCCGAGCCGGGGCGGTAGCTCTCGATACCGAAACTCTCGGCAAGCCGGATGAAGTCTGGATTCGATAATTCGGTCCCGAACGATTTCCCTGTGTGATCCATCTGCTTGTCGGAGATGAGTCCGTAGTCGTTGTCGTTGAACAGAAGGATTGTGAAACCACAATCCAGTCGCGTCGCCGTCTCGATCTCGGCGGCGTTCATCATGAACCCGCCGTCCCCCGTCGCCGCGACGACGTTCCCGTCAACCGCGAGGTCAGCCGCGAGTCCACCGGGGACCGCGATACCCATCGAAGCGAGACCATTCGAGATGAGACAGGTGTTGGGCTCGTACGTCGGGAAGTTCTGTGCGATGGCCAGTTTGTGACTGCCGACGTCGGAGACGAGCACGTCCTCAGGAGCCAGTATCTCCCGCAGGATCGGAAGCACCGCCCGGACGGTAAACGGGGGATCGTCGGCCGGCTCGATATCCACGTCTGTGAGGATGCGCCTCCGGGCGTCCGCGTACCAGGCGGAATCGATCGACAGATCCACGTCTCGACACCAGTCGGCGAGAGACTGGAGCGTCCGGCCGATATCGGCGACGACTTCAATATCCGGGTCGTAGGCCTCGTACACCTCCGCGGGTTCGCTATCGACGTGGACGAACCGCGCGTCCTCTGTATCCCACTCACCGGGGTCGTGTTCGGCGATATCGTACCCGACAGCGAGAACGAGATCGGAGTCACCGATCACGCTCGTCGGTTCGTCTGCGGACCCTGAGTCGAGGGTCATCAAGGACCGTTCGTCGGCGTCTGAGAGCGCACCCTTCCCCATGTAGGTCGACACGACCGGAATATCGGTCACGTCAATGAACTCACGGAGTTGCGTTACTGCGTGTGTGCGAACCGCACCGTTTCCCACCAAAACGATCGGCTGTCGGGCGTCTCGGAGCGCCGCTTTCACCTGGTCGAGGGTGTCGGGGTTCGGCGCGGCGGCGGGAACCCGTTCGCGGTGTTTGAGCGGACGCGTCGCTGTCTCTTCGGCCGCGACGTCCTCGGGAAGCTCGAGATGCGTCGCACCGGGCTTTTCCTGCTCGGCGACTTTGAACGCCTTTCGGACGGACTCGTGGACGATATCGGGACTGTCGAGTTGCGTGTTCCACTTCGTTACGGGCTCGAACATCCGGAGGACGTCGAGCGCTTGGTGGCTCTCTTGGTGAAGCCGCTCGAGACCGCCCTGCGCAGTTATCGCCACCAGCGGGCTCTTGTCGAGGTGCGCGTCCGCGACGCCGGTGAGGAGGTTCGTCGCGCCGGGGCCAAGCGTGGCGAGACAGACGCCGGCATCGCCGGTGAGTCTGCCGTGAACGTCGGCCATGAACGCCGCACCCTGTTCGTGTCGCACCGGAACGAACGTTATCTCCGAGTCGCGGAGCGAGAATAGCAAGTCCTCCATCTCCTCTCCGGGGAGCCCAAAGACGTGCTCGACGCCCTCGCGTTCGAGACACGACACGAGGAGATCGGAGACCTTCATCACTCCACCCAAACCGTCTTTCGGTTGACGAACTCCTTGATACCGACCTCAGCGAGTTCGCGACCGTACCCGGACTCCCCGACGCCGCCGAGCGGGACTCGCGGGTCGGACTTGACGAGTTGGTTGACGTAGACACAGCCCGCCTCGATCTGTTCGGCGAGGCGTTCACCGCGTCGTCGGTCCTCGGTCCAGACGCTGGCACCCAGACCGAATGCGGTATCGTTAGCGAGGCTGATTGCCTCCTCCTCCCCGTCGACCTCGTAGACCGCCGCGACAGGTCCGAACGTCTCCTCGCTGTCGACCGGACATCCGTCCGGGACATCGGTCAGGATCGTTGGCGGATAGAACGCACCCTCCCGATCAAGCGGTTCGCCCCCGGTGAGGAGCGTAGCACCCGCCTCGACACTCCTCTCGACCTGTCTGTGGAGGTCGGTTAGCAGATCCGGCCGGGCTTGCGGACCAACGTCTGTCTTTTCGTCGGTCGGGTCGCCGATGACGAGTGACTCGAAGCTCTCGAGCAGCGCTTCGAGAAACTCATCGTAGACGTCCGTGTGAACGACAAAGCGCTTGGCGGCGATACACGACTGGCCGCCGTTCTGATTCCGCGCTCGAGTGCCGGCTTCGGCGGCGGATTCGATATCGGCGTCATCGAGGACGACGAACGGATCGCTGCCCCCGAGTTCGAGGACAGTCTTTTTGAGTTCCTCGCCGGCGGTCGCCGCGACGGCGCGACCGGCCGGACCGCTCCCGGTAAGGGTCACAGCCCGAATGCGATCGTCGGCGATGACATCGTCGACGAGATCGGAGGAAATCAGCAGTGACTGGAAGACGCCTTCTGGATAGCCGGCCTCACGGAATATCTCCTGGATGGCGACGGCACACCCCGGGACGTTCGAGGCGTGTTTGAGCACGCCGACGTTGCCGGCCGTGAGATACGGGGCGGCGAACCGGAAGACCTGCCAGAACGGAAAGTTCCAGGGCATAACCGCCAGTACCGGGCCGAGCGGCTGGTGAACCGTCTTGACCGTCGTGCCCGGCGGGCTGGGATGATGCCGGTCTTCGAGGTAGGTGCTTCCGTGTTCGGCGTAGTGATCACAGACCCATGCGCACTTCTCGACTTCGGCCCGAGCCTGCTCTATCGGCTTGCCCATCTCTCGCGTTATCGTTTCGGCGTACTCGTCTTTCCCGTCTCGGAGAACGCTCCCCGCAGCTTCGAGCAGACGCTCGCGCTTCCGTATCGACTGTTCGCGCCACTCTCGGAAGGCTCCACTCGCTCGATCAAGTGCGTCTTCGATATCGCCTCTGGTGTGTTTCTCGTAGGTTTCGAGCTGCTCACCGGTTGCTGGATTAATTACGTTCACAGACTCTCGTAGACGTGCTTTCGAGGGTTAGTTATGAAGCGTCGGTGAGTCCCCGCATCTGTAACGATGGGATTAATTCAACCCAGTTTGACACAGTGAAAACCCGCCATCACCGAACCTCGCCAATCTCCCTCCACTTACTATCTTCGCGCCCGTTATAGAATCTCGTGCTGTAGCGACACAAAAAAGCGTGAACTACCCTACTCACTAAAACAGGGTAGCGGGTCGGAGGATTTCGGGGTTATTCTCAGGAGTGATCTCGTCGTGCTCCGTGACAGCGGTTGCTGCCATCTACCGATCCGACAGGAACCGAAACGACGTTCGCTCTTCGCGATTGGAGCCGAGTGACAGGTCGCGATCAGCGACGCTGATTCCGGGCGAATACGAACGATCCGATCCACCCGTCAGCGGTTTCCGTACCGCCGGTAGTAGTATATCATTAAAGTAGACGGTTCTCTATTTCATACAATATATAACATTTCATTCTCGTTTCAACTCTCATCTCGATCAGCTCTACAATCGGGGCCACCTCTTCGACAGTCCCGCTGGAATGAAACTGCAACATCAGCGAACTGATTACCTCTTCCGCGTTGTGCTTTACAGTCTCTACAGATCTAACGGATAATAGTACGTTTTTTGATCAGATCTGGCAGTATTTCGGCCACCCGCTTGAATGTGAACCAAGCGTGCGTACAGCCGTACCTGTTGATATCACGCTGAATTATCGGTCTACTACCCACAGAATGGTTCAGACAGCGGCAGAACCTCTCGCTGTCGGTCGGCCGTGTGACCCGGTACTGAACGACTGACCGAATCCAACAAGCATTAAAACATCAGAAGTACAAACTATATTCAAAGCTGATTTGTTACACAGACGCAGCTGACTGCTGAGCGCAACGACACCGGTGACGCTGCTTCCCTCTCTTCTGTACTGACTCCGTCTACACAGGCGCCGAGGCGGTCGTGTCCGGCCACAGACCGTTATAAACACCGCCGAGTCTCGATACGATACGAGCGTGAACATCGAATCAGGCTACAGGAACCAGTCGACTACACCTTGTGAAATCGCAAGTGCGCTTTTGATTAACCACTTCGGACACCGCCGCTCTCCGCGAGACTTTTGACGTTACCAGTCGGAGCCTGAGACAGCATGACGTACTCGATATGTGCGACAGACGGGCAAAGCCACGGAATCGCGATCGCGACGAATGCGCCGGTCGTCGGCTCGCTCGCACCAAACGTCACCCGAAATGGTGTGATTGCCTCGCAAGCGACCGTCAATATCGCTCTCGGGCGGATCGGCGCGCGGCTCCTCGCTGAGGGAGCAACGGTAGACGCCGCCGTTGAGACGCTCTTGCAGCGTGACAGCGGATCGCACGAACGACAGGTCCACGGCGTGGATCGACACGGAACGACTATCCACGTGACCGGCACGGACTGCGTGGAGTGGGCGGGTGGCGTCGAGGGAGACAACTACACCGTCGCAGGCAACATGTTGGACGGAAAACACGTGGTCACGGCTATCGCAGAAGCGTACGAGACGACCGAAGGGTCGCTCTCAGAACGGTTGCTTCCAGCGCTTGAAGCCGGTGAGGCCGCTGGAGGCGACAAGCGCGCAGAGACCGCACAGAGCGCGGCGCTACAGGTCTTCGATCCCGATCCGCGGCTGGAGCACGACGTGCGGGTTGATGATCACGACGATCCGGTTTCGGAGCTCCAACGCATCTACGAAGTCGCTCAATCGAGGGGTGCCGAGTGGGTGGGGCGGGACCCACCGATGGACCTGCAGCGGTATCCAGATCGGAGCCAGAGCTTTTAATCGGTCTATCCGAAGATAGAACGTATGCATTATCCTGATGCAGACGGGTTTGACCGTATCGACCCCGAGGCAGCCGGGTTCGACCGCGACGCGCTGACGGCGGCAATCGAGTATCACCTGACACACGGAACTCCCCACGAGCAGGTGAACTACGACTTCGCAAATCTCGATCCCTGGGACGAAAGCGAGGGCGAGTACGGACGACGAATTGGTCCGATGCCCGATCGACGCGGCGGTCCCGCAGGCATCGTACTCAAAGACGGAAAACTCGTTGCAGAGTGGGGAGACACCCGCCGCGTCGATCAAACCTTCAGCGTTGCAAAGAGCGTGCTATCTCTCGTTGGCGGTATCGCGTTTGATCGCGGCCGTATCGATCTCGATGAGCCGGTTCGACGGACCATCCGCGACGGTGGATTCGAAACCGAACACAACCAGACGATCACGTGGCGACAGCTCTTCGAACAGACGAGCGAGTGGGAGGGGACATTGTTCGGAAAGCCCGACTCCGTCGACCGGAACCGGGCAGTCGGAAAAACCGACCGACTAAATAAGGTCGACACACGAGAGCTACAGGAACCGGGTACATTCTTCGAGTACAACGATATTCGAATCAATCGTCTCGCACTCTGTCTACTCCGGGTTCTTGGCCGACCGCTTCCCCGAGTTCTCGCTGAAGAGGTGATGACGCCGATCGGCGCGACGAACACGTGGAGTTGGCACGGGTACTACAACTCAGCCGTCGACATCGACGGGACCGCGATGAAAAGCGTTTCTGGCGGCGGCCACTGGGGCGGAGGATTGTGGATCTCTACTCGGGACCTCGCGAGGCTCGGCCATCTCATGTTAAACCGAGGACGCTGGGACAGCAACCAAATCCTCTCCGAGGAGTGGGTCGATCGATCGATTTCACCCTCCGAAATAAATGAGAACTACGGCCTCCTGTGGTGGCTTAATACCAATCAGCGGCTTTGGCCTAGCGTGTCTGAGTCATCCTACGCCGCCTTAGGCCACGGTCAGAACGCTGTTTGGGTCGACCCGGATGATAACCTCGTCGTGGTCCTCCGCTGGCTTGAACTCTCTGAAAAGCGGGACGAGACAGAACAAATTCCGAATCAAGACGCAGCGTACGGCCGATTCGTCTCGGCTCTCAAATCGGCTTAAACGGGGAACTGTCTGCGCTACTTACCATTCGACTGCCGGAGCTATCGGACGCCGACGATATGTCGCTGAGCGTTCCGTGGAATGTACTGACTCTCGGTGTACCTCTCGTCAATTCACACTGTTGGAGTTACTGCACCCCCACAACGATCGAATACGCAGCGACCGATACCCTCAGTGCCCCGTGTCTGAGCCTGTCTGCTTCGCGAATAAGCGTGCGATCGATGCTGTCGTACGTGCCTGCTGATGGGTAAAATCAGCTCACGTACCGAGGCTATCGAACCGGACTGATCAGTCAGGAGTCACCGATAGGGTATCTGCTACGGTCGATGTTGACCCTCTGCGGATGCGCATCCGGAAACGGTTTCCTTCCCGTACGGGGCCGCGCGCTGATAATCAGCAACATATTCTTCTATCTGTTAGTACAATTGTTTTATCTGCAACCACGTTTTATGCTAGGTAGTAACATGAATGATCGTATCGATCGGCTGTTCGATGCCGTGAGAGAAGCGGTTGACGTCGTGATTCTTTCCCCGGGAGAAACAATGCGCTATTTTACGCAACTCAATATGCACAAAAGCGAGCGTCCGACACTCGTTTTCCTCTTCCGAGACAGAGATCCGGCGATGGTCCTCCCACAACTCGAAACCGACAGGGTGAAAAACACCATGCGACATGTTGATTTATACACGTATTCCGACGCTACGGATCCGGTAGCCGCTGCCCGTGAGGCGTTTAGCCAACTCCAAGATACCATCCCGTTTTCTGGCCCAGTCGGCGTTGAGTACCGATCGACACGCCTTCTTGAAGAGAGCGTGTTCGGAAGCGACCGGAGGCAACTCGTAGACGTAGAACGCGCGGTGTCGACTGTTCGCTCTCGAAAAAGCGAGGCAGAGGTCGAACGGATTCAAAAAGCGGTACACATCGTCGAACGCGTTCTCGAAGATGTCTTTCAGCAGATTGAGCCAGGGATGCGAGAGGTAGATGTCGAAAACGAGATCCGCAAACGCGTTATCGATACTGAGGCTGAGCGATACGGTGTCGGTATCGTCACGTCCGGTGAACGCACGGCGTTTGCGCATGCGAACACCGGTACACGAACGATCCGATCGGGCGAGCCCCTGATGATCGACGCGGGGGTTGTGTACGAAGGATACTATTCAGACATCACGCGAACGATCGCCGTTGGGGGACTGGAGCCGGAGTTGAGAGAAATTTACGACGTCGTCTATGATGCGGCTGCGGCGGCCCGTGAACGGATTGAACCGGGCGTTGAATTCCAGGAGATAGACCGTGCAGCGAGAGCTGTAATCGAAAACGCGGGGTACGGTGAGTATTTTCCTCACCGCGTTGGGCACGGACTGGGGCTGGAAGGCCATGAACCGCCATATCTGGTTGAAGGGAATGACAACACGCTGGAAGCTGGACATGCCGTAACAGTTGAACCCGGGATATACGTCCCTGGTTTGGGCGGAGTCCGTATCGAAGACGACGTAGTTGTTACTGACTCCGGAGCGAACGTGCTCACGTCGGCACCAAGAGAACTGCGTACGTTCTAATTTTCGATCGGGAGTGGGAGTGGAGCAGGCGAATTCTCACCTCAACGAGCAGCCGACACATCGGCAGTCACAATCACCATTAAGAGCGTCCCGCCCGAACGGTACTTCTAATGCGACGAATCTATGAATCGCGGGCGCTCCATCGGGACAACGACGACCCGTTCGCCCCGAAAAAACAGGAGGATACCGGTCGGTCGACATCATTTCTCTCAAACGATCGATGGCGGACGGTAAACTGGGAGGCCGCCAGCCACGCGCTGCTCCCGATGCGGATTCGCGACCGGGCGATCGCCATCACAATCGAGACGACAGACGACGTGTATGACGATGGCCGCCCCGTTGAATTTCACGTTACGATGCGCAATCGCCTTCCGGTACCAGTCCGGTTGATCACTCGTGGCCGCCAACTCTGGGGCTGGTCAATCAACGGGTTACCGGAAGCTTCAGAGATCGCTAGCGGGCCGTCTACAGACGAACCGAGTGCGCTCTCGTTCGATCGCGGGGAGTGGAAGCAGTTCAGCAGAAGTTGGCCGAGAGCCATCCGGATTTCCGAGCGTGAGTGGCAACCCGCGCCTTCAGGTGAGTACACGCTCTCGGCGGCACTCAACGTCGCCAATCCGGCGGATCGAGGGCTCTCGGATTCGACGACAATCCGGCTTGAGTGATACGTACGAAAACACGCTTGACTCAGTTTTCGACGGTACACTCGAGTCAGTGCAACGTGGCGCTCAACGCCGGGGTTCGTGTTTCTATCCCAATGCGATACCTAATAACAAGTATATGATATCGAACGGCGCACCCGTCTGCAGGATGGTGATCAATCAAGGCTCGTTCGAACCCGCGATTAGATCGTTACCGGAGGCGACGTACGAACCACTGTAGACGAGACAGTCCACAACTGAAGCGGCAGAGGGCGACGCCAGAAGGTCGCTGACTTCTCACCAACCGAGCTCGGTGTCAACTTGGTCGCTGTACGCCTCGCTATAGAGGTGACATGCAATCGGGTGCTGCTCTTTCGTGATCAGTTCTGGCGTCTCCGATTCACAAGGCGTGGAGAACGCCTGCGCCAACACGTCGGCCGCCAAGCCAATCTCGTCGTTGACCATGTGGTCAACCGCAGATTGTAGGACTCGATCGGCCTCGGGATCGGTCAGCTGTTCTGGTAGATCGTACGCCTCCCGTAGCTGTGCTGGAATGGTCTCAGGATCGATCGCTTCGTCTGACGCCTTGTGAGCTGACAGTACACTCCTCATCGAAGCGTCCTCAGCTTCAAGACGCGTTCGTAACGTCAGAATCGCTCGCCAGTTCGGTTGCTCGAACTCGTAGCCCTCCGGCTGAATCACGCGAGGACACCGAGTGTGGAAGCTGCAACCTGACGGCGGGTCGATCGGTGAAGGAACAGTCCCTTTGAGCAGTATCCGATCGTGTTCCCACCGCGGATTCGGCTCTGGGATCGCAGAGAGGAGCGCTTCCGTGTAGGGGTGATGTGGTTCAGCGAAAATCTCCTCAGTTGTACCCTTCTCAACAAGCTTCCCTAAGTACATAACACCGATCCGGTCGGATATGTGCTCGACAACAGAGAGATCGTGTGCAATGAATATATAGGAGAGTCCGTACTCCTTCTGGAGCGATTTGAGGAGGTTAAGAATCTGCGCTTGAACGGAAACGTCTAGCGCAGAGACCGGCTCATCACAGACGATCAGTTCCGGGTCGACTGCGAGCGCGCGGGCGATCCCGATTCGCTGCAGTTGCCCGCCTGAGAACTCGTGCGGATATCGGTTGGCGTGGCTCCGGCTGAGACCGACTTCTTCAAGCAGCTCAGAGATACGCTTGTCACGCTGGCTCCCCGAAGCAATGCCGTGGATATCGAGCGGCTCGCCGATGATATCTGCGACGGTAAAACGAGGGTTCAAACTCGCGAACGGATTCTGAAAGATCATCTGCAGATCCGTCCGAGCCGCTTGAAGCCGGTCACCAGTGGCTTCGACCAAGTTCTCTTCGCGGTAGTGGACTGTCCCGTCTGTTGGCTCTTCCAGTTGGAGCAGTGTCCGGCCAAGAGTGCTCTTCCCGCAGCCGGACTCACCAACGATCCCGAGTGTCTCACCCTCGCGGATCTGTAGGTCGACGCCGTCAAGCGCTTTGACCCACCCGGACTCGCCGAACACTTTGTCAAGAAAGCCGTCCTCTGTCGGATAGTACTTTTTGAGTCCTTCTGCCCGAAGGACGACGTCGTTTTCACTCATTGTCTTCCTCCTCTACAGACACCTCATAGCCGAGATCACCGTCCATCTCATCCGTGTACGCGAGGCAAGAAGCCCCACGCCGATCTTCGAGCCCATCGACCGGCTTCCCATCCGGATCAACCATTCTGGGGTCGATCTGGCTACACACTTTCTCGGCGTACCGACACCGTGGATGAAAACTACAGCCCGGCGGTAGCTGAATAAGGTCGGGCATCCCGCCAGGGATCGTCTGGAGCATCTCTTCTCCGGAGCCGATCCGTGGTATCGAACTCATGAGTCCGACCGTGTAGGGATGTTTCGGATCAAAGAACAGTTCGTCAACTGTCGCGTATTCAACGGGCTCGCCAGCGTACATTACCATGACGCTATCGCAGAGCTCTGCGACCACACCGAGGTCGTGTGTGATGAGTTGGATCGCCGTGTCGAAATCGCGGGCGAGATCCTTTAGCAGCTCGAGAATTTGTGCCTCTATTGTCACATCAAGTGCGGTCGTCGGCTCATCACAAACGAGCAGTTCGGGGTCACACGACAGTGCCATCGCGATGACTGCACGTTGTTGCATACCACCCGAGAATTGGTGAGGATAATCGGTGTAACGCTCTGCTGGGTCGGGGATCCCGACGCGATCGAGCATCTCAATTGCCCGCTCTCGCGCACGCTCTTTGCTGTAATCGAAGTGAAGGCGTACTGCCTCGGCGATCTGTTCGCCGACGGTGTAGACCGGATTGAGTGCAGTCTGTGCGTCTTGGAACACCATTGCGATTTCGTTGCCCCGAATAGACCGTATCTCGTCCTCGTTCATTTCGAGGATGTTACGGCCCTTAAACCGAATCTCCCCAGATTCGATCCGGCCGGGGTTATCGATAAGCCGAAGCAGTGAGAGTGCAGTCACGCTCTTGCCGGCACCGGACTCGCCGACCACGCCGAACTTTTCTCCGCGGTCTATTGTGTAGCTGACACCGTTGACTGCGGTGACCGTACCGTCCTCGGTGTAGAAATTGACCTCAAGATCTTCGACTTCTAGGAGAGACATCTACTGACCCCCCCTCATATGCTCCTCGCTCTGTGGATCAAAAGCGTCCCGGACGCCGTCCCCGACGAGGTTGATCGCCATCACAAACATGAAGATAGCCATCCCGGGGAACAGCGTGATCCACCACTGTCCCTGCACGAGAGTATCCCTCCCTCTGGAGAGCATGCTTCCCCACTCGGCGCTGCCCGGATCCAGCCCGAGCCCGAGAAATCCTAGCGCCGCCGCGGCAAGCACTATCGTCCCGATGCCGAGCGTGGCCTGGACGATCACTGGTGCCATCGCGTTGGGAACGATGTGCCGGAAAATAATCCGACGATCGCTCGCACCAATCGCCTTCGCCGCGAGGACATATTCGTTTTCTTTCACACTTAGTATCTCACCCCGAATCAGTCGTGCATAACTGATCCAGCCGACAATCACGAGGGCAAAAATCAGATTCCAGAACCCCCGGCCGATGATCGCCACCACTGCAAGCGCCAGCACGAGGAACGGGAATGCGTAGAGGATGTCGACAATACGCATAATAACCTCGTCGATCCAGCCGCCGTAGTAGCCGGCAATCGCTCCGACCGGGACACCCATTAGCACCGCGAGCCCGACCGCAATGAACCCAATAGAGAGGCTCCAACGCCCCCCGTAGATCACGCGGGAGAAGAGGTCACGACCGGCCCAGTCGGTTCCGAACAGGTATGCCATACTCGGTGGTTCAGTCGTAACGCCGTAATCCATGGCATCCGGTGGGTATGGCGCAATTGAGAACGGCTGGATCGTCATCTGCGACAGGAACGGAACGAATTCGGGAACCGTAATCGGCCGTGCGAACACTGTCAGTACAGTCATGAAGACGATCAACCCACCTCCGATGAGCGAACTTCGGTTCCGCTTGAACCGGCTCCAGGCGTGGTCTAGGCGGCTTTTCCCGCCGCTCGTCTGTGCGTCAGGTGTCCAGTCGGATTCAACTGCCGAGCTCTCAGCGTCGAGGGGGGGTTCCGTGACCTTGATACGCCCGCGGCGTTCCCGCTCAGTTGCCATTGGCGGCCTCTTGTCGTGTGATTTTGGTGTTCATATACATTGTTTGTCAGTATCTAATTCGTGGATCCAGCGCGGCGTACACTAGGTCTGCGACCAGATTTGCGAGGACGATCGAGACCCCAATGATGACTACTGCCAGCTGGAGCACGGGGAAGTCGCGCTGATTGATTGCGTCGATGATCAGCTGTCCCATACCGGGCCAGGCAAAGACGACTTCAACAACGACCGATCCGTCGACGATACTTGCAACCATTAACGCGGCCACAGTGACGACAGAAATTAGCGAGTTTCGTAGGACGTGTTTCAGAATCACTGTCCGCTCTTCTAACCCCTTCGCGCGCGCCGTACGAACATAGTCTTTGTTGAGTTCCTCAACCATCGATGACCGCATGAGTCGCATCAACAGCGCTGTCGAGGCGGTCCCGAGCGTGACTGCGGGCAAAATCAAGAACCATAGCATCTCGAAGCTGAACAGCGGCGCGTCGAGGGGTGGTAACACGGTAAACCAGCCAAGCTGAACGCTAAAGAAAAAGAGCAGCATCAGTCCGAACCAGAAGTTCGGCATCGCGATGCCGAAAAGGGCGCCTACCCGACTCACTTCGTCGGCCGTCTGCCCCTTGTTGATGGCAGCGTAGATACCGGCCGGGATCGCGATCCCCATCGCGATGATCCACGCAGCGGTGCCGAGAAGAATCGTATACGGCATCCGGGCCGCGATCGACGCACCGACGTCTCGACCTGTGATCAGCGATGTGCCGAAATCAAATCTGGCGAGATCGTTCAGCCACAGGAGATACTGCTTCCAGACCGGTTCGTCGAGGTTGTACTGTGCGCGAAGCTCTTCGCGAATCCCCGCATCAGCAGGGGCGAACTGCAACATGAAATCGACAGGATCTCCCGGAATTGCATGCATCATCAGAAACGTAATAAGAGTGACACCGAACAGTACCGGTATCATCGCCAACACACGCTTGAAGATGTATCGTGCTAGACTCATTCTCTTGAACTAACTTTGTGATGCCGTACCTTGGTCATGATATTATGTCGACTTTATACTTTCGTTTTGGATGCACACTGATAACAAGGATGGAGGGTTACTGAACTATTGATTCAGGCTCGTGTACGTTCCAGCAAAGGGAGCATACACCGACGAGAACTGCCAAGCGGGGTCATAAAAGACCTCCCAGCCGTCGACGTAATCTCGAGAGGCGTTGATTTCGGACTGCCAGAGAATCATCGCCCGCGGAGCTCCCTCAGCCGCCAGCTCCATCATCTCCTCGTACATCGGCTTTTGCTCGTCAAACTCAAACGTCGCTGCCGTTTCAGAGAGTAGCTCCTCCATCCGATCGTCTGTCCACTCAGCAAAGTTACAGCACGCGGGGGGAATTCCACTCTCGGTGACAATACGGTTGAAATACTCCCACGGGCTCGGGCTCCCAGTGATACCACCGATGATGATCTCGTTACGTTCGGCCGCTTCACCGTCGCCAGTCCGGTCAACGTAAGCGGACCACTCGGCTTCGACGATCTCCACCTCAAACAGTCCGGTTCCCTCTAGAACGTTCTGCATGATCTCCGCCGTACGGGTACGTTCGGGCGCATCATTCGTGAGAATCGATGTCTCGTGGGGAGCAGTGATCCCTTCTTCCTCGAACCCTTGTTCGATGAGTTCGACACCGAGGTCGTGATCGTGTCCGGTGTACTCGTCTTTGATCCGATCAAGGAACTCGTCGTCGCGGAAGTCGACCATCATCGGGGGGACGAGCACGTGTGCGGGTACCGCCAACCCGTTAAACACTACGTCGATGATGTCCTCTCTCGGAACGATCCGGGTGATTCCTTCCCTCACGTCACGGTTGCTGTAGGGTGAGGCCTTCGTCGGGAACTCGAGATTGAGGAACGTTCCGCCGGCGATTTCGTGGAGGTTGATATCCTCCTCATCGCGGAGGCTCTCGGCGCTTTCGGTCGGTGGGGTGGTAATCAGGTCAACCTCACCCGTCCGGAGGGCACTCTCTTGGGTGGACGACTCACCAATAATTCTGAATGTCACCACGTCGACGGCGGGTTCCCCGGGAACGTCGTCGTCCCCTTCGAACCAGTAGTTCTCGTTCTTTCTGACCCGGAAGTACGACCCTTCCTGATGTTCGTCGAACTCAAAGGGACCTGTTCCGATCGGTTGTTCGGTGAGATCGACGTCACCGTCCGCCGCGCCCTCAGGCACCATTTGGATCTCCGGGAACATCTCTGCTGCGAGCGGCGAGAACGGCTCTACGAGCTCGAACTCGATCGTGTGTTCATCGATGATCTCGGCGCCGTCATACCACGGTGAAATAAACCCGTCCCGTGCGGTGCCAACACTCCGCTCGATCGAGGCCTTCACAGAGTAGGCGTTGAACGGGTCTCCGTTATGAAACTCGACACCCTCCCGCAACGGTACCCGCACCGTCGTATCGTCGATTGGGTCGACTGAGGTCGCGAGTACCGGCTGAACGTTCAGATCGAAATCGACTGCAGTAAGCCGTTCGTAGACCAACCCCGTCGCTGATCGGGTGTTTGCGTCGGTGATTTCGATAGAGTCAAAACTTGTGATGCCCTCGTCAAGCGTCACCACAAACTCCGTCTCTCCGTCCGCTACTGCATCGTCGTCGTCGTCTGTCGTCGTTCCCCCATCTTCAGGATCGGGGCCGTCTCCGCCAAGACAGCCAGCCAACCCGACCGTACCGGCACCGCCTAGCGCCTGTACGATCCGTCTACGATTAATACCAGCGTCTGTTTGAGAGTCAACATCCCTCATAGATACTCCGGTGACAAGCCAAGCATATATACCAATGGGATGCAGAAATTATTGCTTCTATTTAGATTACCGGCTTCTATTTAGGTTACACTCGCTCGGTACTCCGCTCTTCGATGAACTTGTTGGTGCGGTCATCGGCGCGTTACCAACCCACAGCGTGTCGCGATCACGAACGGTCGAACTCAACTGACATCTCTCCCTCCTACGGGCGCCTGTTTGCGATCGATCACAACGCTAACTGAGCGGTCGGCAACGCTAACTGAGAGATCGTCTCGCTGGCATCCGTGACGGTAGGCGCACAAAGACCGTCTTCGCGGCGTTCGAAACGCTCTGTGGGGTCAGCCCCAACCCAGTCGCTTGGGAAGCCGAGCACACTCTCACCCGGTACTTGTTTGGTGTGGGCGGTGGCGACGTGGCACTTACACGAGAGGTCGGTCTCCCCGTCAACAGCGGCCTCTTTCGATTTCGCTGCAAGCATCGGACTTACTTCGAGCGTATGCGGCATCAGTTGGTCCATGTGGATAACCGAGTGGGCTTGATCCAGGGTGGTGAACACCGCCTCCCGGCAGACGTCGACGCCGAGGATGCAAGCGGATGCGGTTCTTGAGAGGCCCTCCCCGAACCCGGTGAGCCACCGACACGACAGCTCTAACACGGTCCGTTCTTCTGCAGCTTTTACTCCTCGATACAGTCGAGTATCTCCCGCATGAGCGTGTTGTCCTGCCGGTAGTTCGGCGTGTGGCCCATCCGGACAATGACGGTATCTTTCGAGGGGACGACCATCGTCACCTGTCCACGCATGCCGCGGGCCGCGAAGGCGTCTCGGGGTACCTCTGGGAGTTCCCCACCGGCGTTAAGCCAGAACTGTCCGCCGTACTCGTCCTCCTCGTTCGCCGGGGCCGGGGTCGCGATATGGTCGACCCACCACTCTGGGAGTATCTGGTCGCCCAGCCACTCGCCCTCCCAGAGGTGAAGCAGTCCGAACCGAGCCCAGTCGCGCGCGGTCCCGTAATTGAATCCTGACGTTATGAAGTTGCCGTAGAGATCCGTCTCGTGGACCATGCTCCGCACCCCGATCCGGTCGTAGAGGGCGCGTTGAGGGAACGAGAGGAAATCACGCCCGGTCTCCTCGGCAACGTCCCGGACGACCCGCATCAGGGTGAGCGGGTCACAGTTGCGATAGCGCCACTCGGTTCCCGGCTCGTGTTCCAGATCACGAGAGGTGACGAAGTCGTAGACGTCCATTACTCGGTGATAGACGCTGTAGTGATGATCGTCGTCCGTGAAGGGAACGACATCGTCGGTCTCGCCGTAGCGCTGGAACTCCAGCCCACTGCTCATCTGAAGGAGGTCCGTGACCGTGATCGCTTCACGAGGAGTGTCCTTCCACTCTGGGATCGGCGCGGGCTGGTCCACGTCGATGTGTCCCTCCTCGACGAGGATACCGATTAACGCCGCAGTGACGCTCTTCCCCTTCGACCAGCTCACATGTGGTGTGTCTTTCGTGAACCCCTCAGCGTAGCGTTCCCCTACGATCTCTCCGTCGTGTACAACCACCAGCGCGCGCGTGTTCGGGGGAATCCCGTGTGTCGGGTTCGATCGAACGGCGTTGTCCAGGACACGCGTGAGCGCTTCCGCGTCGACGCCGTCCGGGTCGGGATTGACCGCGCCCGCGTCGCCCATCGGCCACGACTGCTCGTCAGGATCGTCGAGGTCCGGCTCGACCGGGACGGGGTCGAACGCGACCGTTTCTCGTGACTCGGGAAGGATTGTGCATCCCTGATCACCGTTGTGGACCGCCGTCTTTGAGAGGCCGTCAGCCGTCGAGATGGTGACCAACTGCTCCTCGAAATCGATATCGACGGAGCACTGCTCCCAGTCGTGGTAGTGGTTTATTGTCCGGAGGTCGTGCTCGATGTACTCGTAGGGGTTTCGTCCGACGACGAACACGCCAGATGCGAGCAGCTTGGCCTGGTTTGCAAGACTGTTTTCACGTTGATGTCTCCGCGTCGTGTCGCTGACAACCATGGTTTATTGGCCAACTCTTAGGTAATAAATATACCGACGTGCAGGTGTACTGACTGCGAATTAGTCGTCACCGGAGCGGGACACTGGCCGCTCGAAACAGCGTGCACGATGTCGATAACGGCCGCGCTCTCGCCACCGACAACGGAGGCCGCGGAACGTCGCCATCTATTCTCGAAGGCGGTGCCGCGTGTTTTGTCCCTTACTCGGGGAGGTAGTCGATACCGTCGGGATGAAGACCTGCGTCGTAGCGCTCGATCTCCTCGAGCGACTCGACATCGATGACGGAAACGTCGTTCGTTTTGTTGTTCGCCACGAATGCCCGCGATCCGTCGTCGTTGAAGACGGTTCCACCGGGCCAGACGCCGACTGGGATTCGCTTGATCTCCCACGGTTGGGTCCCGCCTTCGATCATCTCCCGGTCCGGGGTAAAGCGAACCTCGCGCTCGACCGACGTGTCGATGACTGAGAGGTCGTCGGACAGGCGGTTCGGGACGAATACGTACTCGCCATCTGGAGACGGGACGACCCGAATCGGGTTGTTCCCGAGCGTCAGCTCGTACTTCGTCTCGTAACTGTTGGAGTCGACGACTGAGAGGCTATCGTCCGCTTGGTTCGCGACATAGATGTCGCCGGTGTGCTCGTCGACAGCGATTCCCTCGGGTTCAGCACCGACAGAGAAGGTCGCGGTGATGGTCTCCCGGTCGAGGTCCACGACGCAGACACTGTCGCTACCGATATTCGCGATGTAACCGGTGGACTCGTCCGCGTCAATCGCGAACATGTGCGAGAGGTCTTGGTGGGTCGGGAACACCGTCTCGATCTCATCTGTCTCGGTGTCGATGCGATAGATGTGGCTGCTGTACGTCGCTGCCAGCCAGAGGTCACCGGTCGAGTTACGGGTGGCGACCCCGTGCGGGAATTTGAACTGTTCGTGGTCGATCCGCTTCGTTACTTCGAATGTCTCGTTGTCTATGACGTTCAGCTTCCCGCCGAGTGAACACGTAACGTACGTCTTCGACCCGTCGGGAGAAACGACGACCTCGTGAGGGTTGAAATCCGTTTCAATCGTGGTCGTTGTGTCGCCGGTCTCGGCGTCGATCACGGAGACGGTGTTTCCGTCTTTGTTGAGTACTACTAGCTTGCCTGCCATACTAGCATACCACCGTTCAGTCATGATAAAACTACGTGCTTCGGAAAAACAAGGAGCTCCGGGCGCTAAAAAAGAATCAATAAATCTCATAATCGAAACAGCTTTTTGGGTATTACAAACAACATCGAATACATCTTTCTTATAGTGAATACAGCGGAATCAATTACACACATAGCAATGTAACGCTTAGTGTATTGTTTGGAATATCCTAACTATTTCATGGGAATGAGTAACAAGGGCTACCGTCTGGACAGACGGTAGTCGAGACCATCCGTTTCTTCGTTCAGTAAACGACCGGATCCACGCATTTCGCTGCGTCACGCGAAGTGCGTCGGTTGCGCCGTCGACCGACACCGAGGGCTCCCGACTTACCAATTGAGCGAGGAGTCGTTCACCGACCGTGTTGGTCCCTCGTAAGCCTGCTTGATTGCGATGACGCTCGTGGTCTCCTTGACTAGACGTGGGATCCGATCCCTGAAATCCTCATCTTTCATCCGCGTGATCGGCAGCGAGAGACTCAGCGACCCGAGAACTTCTCCCCCCTCAGTGACGATCGGCGCTCCTACGGAGCGCATCCCTTCGATCCGTTCCTCGTCGTTGATGGAGTAGCCTCGTTTACGCGTCAATTTGAGTTCCTCGTACAGCTCCTGGCGTGAGGTGATTGTCTCCGCTGTCTCCTCTACCAGATCCACAGATTCGACGATCTCACGCTGTTTTTCTTCGCTGATTGCAGCGAGATACGCCTTTCCGATCGCCGTACAGTGGAAGTGAACCGTGTCGCCAATCCCCGTGTCGGTTATCACGGCCTCGTTGGTTCGGTGCTGGTACACCAGGTATCCTCGATTATCCTGTTCAACCATTGCGACGACGCGACCACCGATCTCCTTGGCGAGGTCACGCGCCTCGGGATCTAACAGCCGCGCGACCTCTAGGCGGTCGTACGTCCGCTTTCCCAGCGCGAGTAGCCCAAGTCCGAGGTAGTACTTGTTGTCCTCTCGGTGGACACACCCGAGATCCTCGAGCGTTTTCAGGTGGTGATACACGCTGCTCTTCGAGACGTTGTGGGCGTTGGTCAGTTCGGTCAGGGTAATCCCGTCCGCCTCGCGGATCGTTTCGAGGAGGGCAAACGCCGTCTGGACAGTCTTCATCCGTCGGCTGTTTGT
>LKMY01000087.1 GCA_001564205.1 Nanohaloarchaea archaeon PL-Br10_U2g5 | reverse complement strand
TTTCAACAGAGCCCATCAGATCTGAGTCAACGCCGGAATGTAGCAAGACAATTACCGTGGGGGACGTTGGGAACCGTATGGACGTATTGGAGGTCGCGGCGCGGGCGACCGCAACGGGACCGGTGTGTGACGCCTGTCTGGGCCGGCTCGTCGCCGACCGGAGCTTCGGGTTGTCGAACGCCGAGCGGGGGTCGGCGCTACGCACCGCGCTCGCGCTTCGCGACGACGCGGACCACGAATCGGTCGAGACGGCCGACTGTTGGGTCTGTGAAGGGCGCTGTACCGAGTTCGATGCGTGGGCGGATCGCGCCGCCAGGGCGGTCGAGGAGATCGAGTTCGCCACCTACAACGTCGGTACTCGACCCCCACCGCTGATCGAGGAGAACGAGGCGCTGCTCCGCGAGGAGGCCGGTCTCGACGACGACGCGGGCGAGCCGTTCAAATCCGAGTTCAACCGCGAGGTCGGCAAGCGATTCGGCCGGCTCACTGACACAGCGGTCTCCTTCGACCGTCCCGACGTGCAGTTCACGATCGATCTGGCCGAGGACACGCTCGACGCGAAGGTGAACTCCACGTTCGTCTACGGTCGCTACCGAAAGCTCGAGCGGGACATTCCCCAGACGGAGTGGCCCTGTCGGGAGTGTAAGGGCTCGGGCCGACAGGGAGTCGACCCCTGTGACCACTGCGGCGGCTCCGGCTACCTCTACGACGACAGCGTCGAGGAGTACACCGCGCCCATCGTCGAAGACGTGATGGACGGCACGGAGGCGACGTTCCACGGCGCGGGCCGCGAGGACGTCGACGCCCGCATGCTCGGGACGGGCCGCCCGTTCGTGATCGAAATCGAAGAGCCCCGTCGTCGCCGGGTTGACACGGGTCGCTTACAGGCCGACATCAACGCGTTCGCCGACGGCGCAGTCGAGGTCGAGGGGCTCCGGCTCGCCGCCTACGACATGGTCGCCCGCGTCAAAGAGCTCGAGGCCACCAAACGCTACCGCGCCGAAGTCGCGTTCGACGCCGACGTCAACGCCGGGGCGCTCGCGGACGCGATCGATGAGCTGGAAGGGGCGACGGTCGAACAGTACACGCCGAACCGAGTCGACCACCGCCGCGCGAGTCTGACCCGCGAGCGCGACGTGTACGAGGCGACCGCCGAACTCGTCGACGCGCGCCACGCGATAGTCGAAATACACGGCGCCGGCGGACTCTACATCAAGGAGCTGATCTCCAGCGACGAGGGACGGACGGAGCCGAGCCTCGCCGGACTGCTCGGGGTCGGCGCCGAGGTCACCGCGCTCGACGTCGTCGCCGTCGAAGGCGACGAGGAGCCGTTCGAGCGCGAGGAGTTCTTCCGCGAGTGAGTCCGAGCCTCACGTCTCTCGGGGCCGGCAAAACCATCCTCTCGGGATCGGCAGAACCATCGGGATTTATCATGCGTCTGTCTGACGATACGGTATGAACGGGAGCGACGCCGACGATCCGAGCGCTGGCGGCGGAGCGAAAAAACCGCCGACTCACGGAGAGCCAGCGGTCGCACCGCCGGAGGCCGAGGAGTCGGTTATCGAGCCAGCCGTCTCTGAAGCAGTCCACGCCGTATCGGCCGCAGCCGCCGTGGAGTTGAACCGGGTCGAGCGCGCAACGCATCCGGATCGCCTCTCTTCGATTCTCGTTGCTGTCGGCCCCGGTCCCCACTCGGGCGCAACTGTCGATATCGCGAAAGCGATCGCCGAAGCGACAGACGCGTGGCTCGAACTGTTTCATGTCGTCCCTTCAGACGCCGCGCTCGCAGACGGCGATCACGCGGACAGCGGCGTCGACTCCGAGATCAGCGGTGACGCTTCGGAAACGAAAACGGCGTACGCGACGGACGGAGAGCGACTTCTCTCGGCCGCTCGGGACCGCCTCGGCGGCTTCGACCGCGCCGATCAATGGCTCGTCGAGGATCTGACCGCGGCGGGAGCGATCGTCGAGCAGTCTCCGTACTACGACCTCGTCGTCGTGGGGGCCCCAACGACCGGAACCGTCGGTCGGTTCGTGTTCGGCTCCACCACGGACACCGTCGTCGATGACGCCGAGGTTCCCGTCGTCGTCGTCGAGGCCGACGGTTCGACCGCGCTGCGCGACGCGTAGGGCGGTTTCGTGTGGGACAACGGGTTCGAGCACAGCTGGGAAAACGTGCTATCTTCGAAAGATCTCCGGTTATTAATGTGAATTGTGGACGATACTCACGCTGCCGACAGCGTTAACTTAGTGTACATACTTGTACATTGTAACGCGAAGTAATACATCAGTGAGCAGTATGAATATCCAAGACACGGTCAAACGCGTGACGGACGGAACAGATCTGACGGTCGAGGAGGCGCGCGAGACCGCGCGGCTCGTCTTCGAGGAGGCGACAGCGGCGCAGATCGGTGCCTTACTCGCGGCCCTCAGAGCGAAAGGCGAGACCGAAGCCGAGATTGCGGGGTTCGCACAGGGAATGCGAGACGCCGCCCGCACTATTGAGCCGGACCGCGAACCGCTCGTCGACACCTGCGGAACCGGCGGCGACGACCACGACACGATCAACGTCTCGACGACCGCGGCGATCGTGGCCGCTGGCGCGGGCGTTCCGATCGCTAAGCACGGCAACTACTCGGTCTCCTCGTCGTCCGGCAGCGCAGACGTACTGGCGGTCGCGGGCGCTGATATCGAGGCGGAGCCGCCAGCCGTCGAGGCCGCCATCGAGAACGACGGGATCGGGTTCATGCTCGCGCCCGTCTTCCATCCGGCGATGAAGGCCGTCATCGGCCCGCGGAAGGAGCTCGGCATGCGGACGATATTCAACGTACTCGGTCCGCTCACGAACCCCGCCGGCGCCGACGCTCAGGTGCTCGGGGTGTACGACCCAGAGCTCGTTCCCACGATCGCTCGCTCGCTCGCACACATGCCCGTCGAACGTGCCCTCGTCGTCCATGGAGCCGGAATGGACGAGATCGGGCTCCACGACGAGACCGTCGCCGCCGAGGTCGACGGTGAGGAGATTCGGGAGTTCACGATCACGCCAGAGACGCTCGGCTTGGAGCGAGCCCCCATCGAGACGGTCGCCGGCGGGACCCCCGAGGAGAACGCCGCCGACCTCCGCGGGATCGTCGACGGGTCGGTGACTGGGCCGAAACGCGATCTGATCCTCGCAAACGCGGGCGCGGCGATCTACGTCGCCGGTGAGGCCGATTCGCTCGCCGCGGGCGTCGAACGCGCCGCGGAGGCGATCGATTCGGGTGCGGCCGCCGAGAAGCTCGCGGCGCTGTGCGGCACGAAACAGTCGACGGAGGGGAACTGATGGCCCGCGTGAAGATCTGCGGGCTGACGCGCGAGGCCGACCTCCGCGCCGCGATCGACGCCGGCGCGGACGCGGTCGGCGTTATCACAGAGGTGCCGGTCGACTCTCCCCGCGCGGTCGACCCCGCGAAAGCGGCGGACCTCCTCGCTGACGTACCACCGTTCGTCACCGCGACGCTCGTCACGATGCCGGAGTCGGCCGAGCGCGCCGTCGATCTCGTTCGGACGATCGGCCCCGACGCGATCCAGCTTCACGGCGAGTGGACACCTGACGAGATCCGCTTCATCAGAGCGGAGACCGAGCGGAAGGTGCTGCTCGCGGTCGACGCCGACGACCCGATTCGCGCAGAGGAGTTCGACGGCGTCGCCGACGCGCTCGTCGTCGACTCGACCGACGACTCCGGCGCGGGTGGCACCGGCGAGACCCACGACTGGGAGGCGACCGGCGACTTGGCGTCGCGACTCAGAACGCCGGTCGTCCTCGCTGGGGGGCTCACGGCCGACACCGTCGCGGAAGCGGTTCGCCTCGCCAATCCCTTCGCCGTCGACGTCGCGTCGGGAGTCGAACTCACCGACGGACGGAAAGACCACAACGCGGTGGCCCGCTTCGTCGCGAACGCGGGCCGGGAGATGGAGTTAGCATGAGCGACTCGTCTTCCCCCCCCTCGACGTCGCCGTCTCCCGCGCTCGATCGCTCGAAGGCAGCGTTCGCCGAGCTCGCGAGCGACGCCGACGCGGAGACGCCGGTCGTCGTTCGCGCCTCGGCGTCGCTCGACCTCGATATCACTCCGCTGACGGCGTACGCGACGCTGGTCGGTGACGGCCCGTACGGCTTCCTGTTGGAGTCGGGCGAGAAGGTCGCCTCCAGTGACCCCGACGGCGCGTTTACCGCCGGGAGGAAGACCGACAAACACGCTCGATACTCGTTCGTCGGCTACGATCCCGACGCGATCATCTCGGTCCATCCGGACCGAACGGACGTGACCCGGCTCGGACCGGCCGCGGCGTTCGTGGGCGGAGAAAACGGTTCGGTAACCGGCCCGCTCGGCCCGGACGCCGGCGACACCATCGACCGGATCCGTGCGGCGTTCCCGGACGTGCACCTTCGAGGGTTCCCCGACACCGACCGACAGATACTCTCGGGCGGGTTCGTCGGTTTCCTCGCGTACGAAGCGGTGTACGACCTCTGGTTAGAAGAGGTGGGCGTCGACCGTCCCGAGACCGACTTTCCGGACGCCGAGTTCGCCTTGACGACCCGAACGGTCGTCTTCGACGAGAAGGAAGGGACCGTCGAGCTCGTCTTCACGCCGGTGATCGGAGCCGACGACAACCCCGCCGAGGTGTACGACGGCCTCGTCGCGGAGGCGGAGCGCGTCGCCGACGAACTGTGCGGCGCGTCCCCGCCGGAGCCGGACGGAATCCGCGTCGACGACGAGTCGGCCGGACCGCGCGAACAGTACGAAGAGGCGGTCCGAACCGCGAAGCGACACGTCCTCGACGGCGACATCTATCAGGGCGTGATCTCGCGGAGCCGCGAGCTGCGCGGCGAGGTGGACTCGCTCGGGTTATACGCGGCGCTGCGCGAGGTGAACCCCTCTCCGTACATGTACGTTCTTCGCCACGACGACCGCACCATCGTCGGCGCGAGTCCGGAGACGCTGGTGTCGGTACAGGGCGATCGGATCGTGTCGAACCCGATCGCGGGCACCTGTCCGCGCGGGACGAGCCCCGTCGAAGACCGGCGACTCGCCGGGGAGATGCTCGCCGACGGCAAGGAGCGCGCCGAGCACACGATGCTCGTTGACCTCGCGCGAAACGACGTGCGCCGCGTCTCCGAGGCGGGGTCGGTCCGCGTCGAGGAGTTCATGAACGTGCTGAAATACAGCCACGTCCAGCATATCGAGTCGACGGTGACGGGAAGGCTCGCGAGCGACGTCGACGCCTTCGACGCGACGCGCGCGACGTTCCCGGCGGGGACGCTCACCGGCGCGCCGAAGGTACGCGCGATGGAGATCATCGAAGCGCTCGAGACGACGCCGAGAGAGGCGTACGGCGGTGGAGTCGGCTACTACGCGTGGTCCGGAGACGCCGACTTCGCGATCGTGATCCGGACGGCGACGCTCCGTGAAGCGGTTGATGAGTCGATCGTGACCGTCCGCGCCGGCGCCGGCCTCGTCGCCGATTCGGACCCGGCCGCCGAGTACGAGGAGACCGAACAAAAGATGGACGGGGTGTTGACCGCGATCGATCGGGTGCGGGAGGATCCCGCCGGCGACGCGGACACAGACGCCGAGGATCTACCCTCCGCCGAGACGGAGGTCGACGAATGAACGTCGTCGTCGTCGATAACTTCGACTCGTTCACCTACAACCTCGTCGAGTACGTCTCCGATCAGCCGATTGATGGCGAGTCGATCGACGTTGAGGTGTTGAAAAACACCGCGTCGCTCGCGGACGTCGAAAACGCGGCCCCGGACGCGATCCTCATCAGTCCCGGTCCCGGCCATCCGAAGAACGACCGCGACGTCGGTGTGACCGTGGACGTCCTCCGGAGTCTCTCGCCTGAAATTCCCACGCTCGGCGTCTGCCTCGGACTTGAGGCCGCCGTGTACGAGTACGGCGGCACCGTCGGTCACGCGCCGGAGCCGATTCACGGAAAGGCGTTTCCGGTCGACCACGACGGCGAGGGCGTGTTCCGCGGGCTCGACCAGGGGTTCCGCGCCGGCCGCTACCACTCGCTCGCGGCCACCGAGGTGCCCGACGTCTTCGAGGTGACCGCCACGACGGACCACGACGGTGAGCCGATCGTGATGGGGATCCGCCACCGCGAGTACCCGATCGAGGCCGTCCAGTTTCACCCCGAAAGCGTGCTCACGGCCGCCGGCCACGACGTCATCCGAAACTTCCTGACGTCGGTGTGAACGCCGGCCGGAACGGAGTCACTCGGCGGCGTCGTTGCCCTCGGAGTCGGTCTCGTCTTCTCCCTCCGTCGTCACCCCTCGGCCGGCCAATCCGACCAGGTGGCCGACCTCCGGAAGGATGATTTCGGCGACGCCAAGCCGGACCGCGTTCTCGGAGCCCGGGAGACAGAACACCGGCGTCGTGACGATGACTCCTGCGGTCGCGCGAGATCCGATGGTTCTGGTTCCGATCTCCTCGTATGAAAGCCGACGGAACAGCTCACCGAACCCCGGAAGCCGTTTTGCGAAGAGCCCCCGCACCGCCTCCGGCGTCACGTCATCTGGTGTCACACCCGTTCCCCCGGTAACGACGACGGCGTCGGTGTCCTTCCGCCGGGCGAGCCGATCGACCGTTCCCTGAACGCTATCGTACTCGTCGGGGACCAGCTCGCGAACGGCGACCTCGTGTCCCGCGCCCTCGAAGGCTGAGACGACGTGATCTCCGGAGGAGTCCGCCTCGATATCGCGCGAGGACGACACCGTCACGACCGCGATCGCGACCGAGCCCGCGTCGTGGTGGTGGTGATCGTGGTCATCGTGGCTGTGGCTCTCATCGCTGTGGCCTGCTTCGTGGCCGTGAGTCCGGTCGTCGGTCATAGCTCGGC
>LKMY01000086.1 GCA_001564205.1 Nanohaloarchaea archaeon PL-Br10_U2g5 | reverse complement strand
TTTATCATCAATTAAAAACTATACAAAATCTCAACAGAATAGGGTGGGTTAGTGTGGCTCCAGCATTCAGTATTGAGCAATTAAGGGGTGAAACTATCAACTGTTGAGGATTTCAACAAAGCCGCATACATATAAATATACAGGTAGCCAGAAAGCATATTACTAGAAAAGCGAGCGATAAAATATGGTGTCACGCTTGTCCCGACGAGCCCTCCTTGGACTCAGCACTACGGCGTCGGTCGTGTTAGCAGGTTGTTTAGGAGGAAGCGGTGGGGACGAAACCGACGACTCCAGCGGCGGTGGTGAAACAGACGACTCAACGAACGAGGACGAGCAGTCCGAAAATGACGAGGATGGTTCGAACGCAACTGATTGTAGCGTTTCGGAACGACACGAGCAGGGCAGAGCCGATCCGATCGAAACGATTGTGTCGGATGATGACGAATCTTGTGGCGTTGAGGCTGCTAGAGCAGCCGTTCGACACGTGGAAGAGCAATTGGAGACCGAGTTCGATTCAAGCTGGGGGAGCCCTGGTTACCTTAGTAGGTCAGGTGAGGCTAGAGTGAATCTGTTCGCTATTCAGAATACAGACGGTGAGTACGTGACTTGTCCACCGGTTTCCTTCGACGAGGTTGTCGAGGTTACTCCAACTGAAGTGACTGTCAAGATAGAAGTCGAGGATGAGGGGTGTACGCATGAGATTTATGTGAATCAGATTGTTGAACAAGAAGGATAAAATAACACTAAATTCGGGGTTGAGCGCCGAAAATGACTTTACCCTTACGTTCATGTGTGGAAGATTGTTGATGGTCCGCCTTCTTGTGGTTTGACGGATCTGTCTTCGGTTCGAGAATCGTATTGTAAACCGATCCCCATGGGGTTTAGCACTCACTTCGAGTTCGACTGAGCTGTATCAACAATCTCCGCCAGAAGAGCGTTGTTTTTAATTGTCCACGATGGCGCGCCGCTGAGCGTCCGCCGAAGGCGGGCGTGAAGCGCGCGCGAGGGAGGCGGTGGGCCGGCGCGGCGGAGCCCGCGCCGGCGCATCCGCCGAGGCTGGGGAGGAACGAGGCTTTCAACCGTCGAGGCTGGGGAGGAACGAGGCCGCCAGCCGCCGAGCGCCAGCCGCCGAGCGCCAACCGCTGACCGCCAACTGCCGATCCTCACGCTGCTCTCTCGTCCGAGCGCGCTGGTTCGGCGTTCGACTATCCCGTCCAAGCCGCGATACTCCCCGGAATCCCTTTTCAAACCACCTGCTCGCCGTCCTCGTATACCTCGATCGCATCGACCGGACAGACCCGCGCCGCGAACTTCGCGTCCAACTCCTCACCCTCCGGGACGTCGACGACGAACACGTCGTCGGTCTCCTCCTTACCGCCCACGAGGTCGGCTTTCCCGTCGTTCATATCCTTCTCGAACCCGTCCCACTCTGCGACGCACTGATACATCCCGATGCAGGTGTCCCGGTCGAATTTCACGCGCATGAGCCACCTTCGACGAGGCGGTACAAAGCGGTGACGACAAACGACCGTCCTTTTTAAGCGTCACAGGAACCGATCCGCACCCATGACCACGGTCTGGCTCGTCGATCGACAGTTCGACTCGAAGGGACTCGTGCGGCTCACGTACGCCACCGAAGACGGGTCGCGCGTGCACACGAAGGAATTAGCCGAACAACGACTCGTCACGGGCGGCGGGATCACGGCTGGGCGCGACGTCGACGAGAGTGCGCTCGGTGAGAGTCCGGACGACGAGGTCGAACGGTTCGCCGCGGAGGCGTCGCGGATGGCTGCCGAACACGACCCCGACGACGTGGTGTAGTTCCCTCGTCGCGCTCCCGACGCTTCCAACGCTCCCGACACCCCCGACACTCCCCACAATCCCTTCCCGCACAACCGAGGCCGTTAAGGGGGAACCGGCGGTACGTGAGCGTGAAATGCCCAGTGGTGAGTACGACCCCGACACCGCCGAGCCGCGTTGGCAGCGGCGATGGGTCGACGAGGAGACGTACGCCTATCCCGACGACCCGGTCGATCCGAACACCGCGTTCTCCATCGACACCCCGCCGCCGACCGTATCCGGGAGCCTCCACTGGGGCCACGTATACGGCTCGATCCTCCAAGATGTCGTCGCGCGCTTCCACCGCATGCACGACAGCGAGGTGTTCTACCCGTTCGGCTACGACGACAACGGGATCGCCTCCGAGCGCCTCGCCGAGCGCGAACTCGATATCCGTCACCAGGACTTCGAGCGCCGCGAGTTCCAGAAGAAAACCCGCGAGGTGTGCCGTCAGTACGAAGACGAGTTCACCGAGAAGATGCAGGGTGTCGGCCTCTCTATCGACTGGACGAACACCTACCGCACCATCTCTCCGGCAGTCCAGCGAACCTCGCAGCTCTCCTTTATCGACCTCTACGAGAAGGGCCGCGAGTACCGTCAGGAGGCGCCGGCGATCTGGTGTCCCGAGTGTGAGACGGCGATCTCACAGGTCGAGACGGAAGACGACGAGCGCGACTCGCACTTTCACGACATCGAATTTGGCGTTCTCGACGGAGGCTCGTTCACCATCTCCACGACCCGTCCCGAGCTACTCCCCGCCTGTGTCGCCGTCTTCGTCCACCCGGACGACGACGAGAACCAACACCTCGTCGGCGAGCGTGCCGAGGTCCCACTGTTCGGCCACGACGTGCCGATCATCGCCGACGACCGCGTCGACATGGAGACCGGCTCCGGCATCGTGATGTGTTGTACGTTCGGCGACCAGAACGATATCGAGTGGTACCAGGCGCACGACCTGGAGCTGCGGGTTGCTATTGACGAATCCGCACACATGACCGACGTCGCGGACGAGTACGAAGGGTTGTCCTCCGCCGAGGCGCGCGAAGCCATCGTCGCCGACCTCGACGACGCCGGCGCGCTGTTGGATCGCTGGGGGATCTCTCACTCGGTCAACGTCCACGAGCGGTGTAACACGAGCGTCGAGTTCCTCGTCACCGAGCAGTGGTACGTCGAGGTGCTGGACAAACGCGAGGAGTACCTTCAAGCCGGCCGCGAGATGGAGTGGTTCCCCGAGAAGATGTTCACTCGATACAAACACTGGGTGGAGGGGCTCCAGTGGGACTGGCTGATCTCCCGACAGCGGTCCTCCGGAATTCCGTTCCCGGTCTGGTACTGCGCCGACTGTGACCACGAGATTATGGCCGAGAAATCGGACCTCCCGGTCGACCCGCTCTCCGACGACCCGCCGGTCGACAGCTGTCCCGAGTGCGGCGCCGACGAGTTCGTCCCCGAAGACGACGTCTTAGACACGTGGGCGACCTCCTCGCTCACGCCGCTGATCAACGCGGGCTGGGACTGGGACGACGACGCCGAGGCGTTCTCGATGGAGCGGCCGGAGATCTACCCGATGGACGTCCGCCCACAGGGTCACGACATCATCTCCTTCTGGCTGTTCCACACCGTCATCAAGTGTTATGAACACACAGGCGAGGTGCCGTTCGAGTCGACGATGATCAACGGGATGGTGCTCGATCAGAACCGAGAGAAGATGTCGAAATCCAAGGGGAACGTCGTCGCGCCCGACGAAGTGCTCGAGGAGTACCCGGTCGACGCCGCCCGGTTCTGGGCGGCCGGCTCAGCGATCGGCGATGACCTTCCGTATCAGGAGAAGGGCCTGCGCGCGGGCGAGAAGCTCATTCGGAAGCTGTGGAACGCCTCCAAGCTCGTCGAGTCGCTGGCGCCGGAGCCGTATCCGGACGCGCCGGCCGACGAAGACCTCCGAGCGCTCGACCGGTGGCTGCTGGCAGAGCTCGACCGCGAGATCGAACGCCTCACCGATCTGCTCGAAGGCCGTGAGTTCTCGAAGGCTCGCGACGGGCTTCGGAGCTTCTTCTGGAACACGTTCTGTGACGACTACCTCGAGATCGTCAAACAGCGCGAAGACGATGCCGCGGCGTACACGCTTCGAACGGCACACCGTCGGTTCTTGAAGCTGTTCGCCCCGCTGCTCGCACACGTCACCGAGGAGTTGTGGCACGACATGTACGCGGACGCCGCGAGCGATCCGGACGCGGTCGACGCCGCTGTCGCGGACGGCGCACGCGACTCAATTCATCTCGCCGACTGGCCCGAACAGCTCGGACTCGACGCCGACCACGACGCGGGCGTCGCAGCGACCGCCGTCGTCGGCGTGCTTCGCAAGTACAAGAGCGCAAATCAACTTCCGCTAAACGCCGAGCTCGACGCGGTCGAGGTGTACGCCAACGTCCGCGGCTTCGAGGACGACATCACGGGCGTAATGCACGTCGCGGACCTCACGGTTCATCCCGATGGAGACGCCCCGGTCGAGACGGTGATTACCGGGATCGACCTCGACTACGCGACTGTCGGCCCGAAGTACGGGGATCAGGTCGGCGACATCGAGGCAGCTCTGGCGCAGGAGGACTACGAAATCGACGGCGACGAACTTCACGTCGCGGGCGTTACTCTCACTACTGAAGAGTTCTCGATCGAAGAGGAGCGCCAGTACCAGGGCGAGGGTGAACTGCTGGAGGACGATGACGTCGTCGTCATCGTCCGCAACGAGCCGTCAGCATAGCACTGATCCGCCTGGGTGTGAGCAGCCGGTCGGCTACAGGTCGATGCCGACCGCGTCCGAAACCGAATCGAACCCGTCTCGATCGAGTAGGCTAAGCAGTCCGTCGTTGATGTTGCGTGCGAGACTCGGACCTTCGTACACGAGCCCCGTGTACAGCTGAACGAGCGAGGCGCCTGCGCGTATTTTCTCGTAGGCACCCGCAGCGTCCGAGACCCCGCCGACACCGATCACCGGCGCGTCGGTCCGTTCGGCGACAAACCGTATCCGGTCCGTGGCTAGTTCCTCGATCGGCTTCCCGGAGAGCCCACCTCGCTCCGCTCGCTGCGGACTACGCAACGACTTCGGCCGCGACGTGGTGGTGTTGGTCGCGATGATCCCGTCGAGGCCGAGTTCACCGACGACGCTGATCGCGTCCTCGACGGCGGGGTCTGGGAGATCTGGTGAGAGCTTCACGAGAAGCGGATTGGCGCCCGCGTCCGCGAGCCCACCGAGGATCTCTTCCAGTGCTTCCCTGTCCTGGAGTTCCCGAAGCCCGGGTGTATTCGGACTGGAAACGTTGACGACGAAGTAGTCGCCCACGCTCGCGACCCGATCGTATGTGTACCGGTAGTCGTCCGCTGCCTCCGCGAGCGGCGTTGACTTCGACTTCCCGATGTTGATGCCGACGGGAACGTCTGGCATGGGTTCGCGGTCGAGTCGCTCACCGATGATGTCTGCCCCCTCGTTGTTGAACCCCAGTCGATTGATGAGTGCCTCGTCTTCGCGAAGCCGAAACAGCCGAGGCCTCGGGTTCCCGGGCTGTCGCTCGGCTGTGACACCGCCCACTTCGATGTGGCCGAACCCGAGAGCCGTAAGCGCTCGCGGAATCTCTGCGTTCTTGTCGAATCCGGCGGCGACGCCGACCGGATTCGGGAACTCGTTGTCGAACGCTTCGACCCGCAGTCGATTATCCGACACCGTGTATCGTCTTCGCATCAGATCCACGGCCGGTGTACTCTGTATCGCCCGTAACAACCGGTGTGTCATCTCGTGTGCCGTCTCTGGTGGAAGTCGGAACACCGCCGGCTTCAACAGATCGTACGCGCCCATTTGACTCACTCTTCTCACGAACGGCTATCAATCCGCCGACCCGCGCCCGCCTGTGCACACAGACTATACTGGTCTGCGCAGAGTGTCAACGCGCGAGCCCGTGATTTGGGGTTAAAAATCGTGCTCGAGCTGTTCGGGATCGGAGTCGGCCTTCTGAATGATGATTTTGCCGTCGCGAACCCGAACGAACACCTCGTCACCGATTTCCATTCCGGCGACGGCGAGTTCATCCTCGTGGAGGTTCACGTGGACGTTGTGATACTCCCCGTCGTCGTCCTTCGCGCCACTCGGGCTGAGCTTCTTTTTACGGACCATCGCGGTTGTACTGGTCGCACCTCGCCATAGCAGACACATAAATGTTGTTTACCCGTGCGGCCTCCCCGGCGCCTGGAGCAGTTCGATCAGTTGCGTCCGCTCAGCTCACTGCCCTCGGTCGGGACCGTCCGGCACGTGGTTGCGGCTGTCCGATGTATTTGGCCGAACCGCTGTGTAACGAGACCAGTGCAACCGAGTTCACCGTTGGTAACGGACGGCCTCTCCAACCCAGTAGCGACGCGAAACCGCTAGGCGCGGCCGAGTTACTATATAAACCTTTTGCCGAACAGCTTTCATTTCCCCGATATATTTATTACAGACTGTGTGCTGGGTCCGCATGGAGCATAAACCATGGTACGTGAAGACGGTAAGCGAAACTTTGCCCTTCGAGAGGAAGATGGATCGGAACCGAGCGAGTTCTCCGGGAACATGCCTCGGCAGGCCGCGCTCAAAGCTGCCCGAACGCTTGAACCCGGCCCGTCCGAAGACGAAGCCGAGCGGGTGACGCTTCGGCTTCGGGAGAAGGGGACGCAGAAAGTCCACGAGTACGAGGGGTGGGCGTGGAAAGACAGCGCTCCCGAAGTCGATGACGCAGATGACGACTTCTGGCTCAACGACCTCGACGACATTACGAAGGCGAACGTTTCGAAACAAGGAATCGAGTACATCGACGACGAGTAGCCCTCGAAGTCTGGATCACGTTTTTTCTTGCCAACCACAGAGCTGTGGGCTCGCTCACAGTTCCCCGGCATGAAACCGCATGACGCAGCGCCGATAGTTCGACGGGGTTAAATACGACCCGGGCATCGTGACTAATGCGAAGAACGCACCGCGAACTCGGGCCGTTCAACTCGGCCCGGTTTCGTTGGATCCGAAGCGCTTCGATGGGTTTAT
>LKMY01000085.1 GCA_001564205.1 Nanohaloarchaea archaeon PL-Br10_U2g5 | reverse complement strand
GAGGCAACCGGTGGAAGCCACCGCTAATCGTGGACGGACGTGTCGGCGTCGCGAGACGCGCGGACGGTATCGAACACCTTGCCGATATATATTCGCACGCTCCTATGAAGGGGTATGCTCGATTACTTCGACATGGAGTCGACGCTGTCTCAAGAAGAGCGGCTGCTCGTCGACTCGGCTCGGTCATTCATTGAGAAGGAAGTGGACGATATCGGTCAACACTGGCTCGACGGCACGTTCCCCACAGACCTCATCCCGAAGATGGGCGAGATGGGGTTTTACGCGCCCAACTTGGAGGGATACGATCTTCCGGGGGTCAGCGAGCGGGCGTACGGCCTCCTGATGCGCGAGCTGGAGGCGTGTGACTCCGGGCTGCGTTCGATGGCGAGCGTGCAGGGGGCGCTGGTGATGTACCCGATTCACGCGTACGGGAGCGACGCACAGAAGGAGCGGTGGCTCCCGGAGCTGGGGACCGGCGACGCGGTCGGCTGCTTCGGGTTGACCGAGCCGGAGCACGGCTCGAACCCCTCGGCGATGGAGACGGTCGCCGAACCGGACGGCGACGAGTTGGTCCTCAGCGGATCGAAGACGTGGATCACGAACTCCCCTATCGCGGACGTCGCGGTCGTGTGGGCGAAAGACCACAGCGAGGAGGGGACGCCCGTGCGTGGATTCCTCGTCGAGACCGACCGCGACGGTGTCAGCACGAACAAGATCGACGAGAAGCTCAGCCTCCGCGCGTCGGTTACGGGAGAGATCAGCCTGCAGAACGTTCGGATACCCGCAGAGAACCGCCTTCCCGGCGTCTCCGGCATGAAAGGACCGCTGTCGTGTCTGACGCAGGCCCGCTACGGCATCGCGTGGGGGGCGGTCGGCGCGGCACAAGACGCCTTCGAGACCGCCCGCGAGTACGCGATCGACCGCGAACAGTTCGGGAGACCGATCGCCGGCTTCCAGATCCAACAGGAGAAGCTCGCGGAGATGGCGACGCAGATCACGCTCGCACAGCTGCTCGCCCATCGACTCGCGGATCTCAAGGAGGCGGGAGAGATGCGTCCGCGTCACGTGTCGATGGCCAAGCGAAACAACGTCCGGATGGCCCGCGATCAGTCGCGGATCGCTCGGGAGATGCTCGGCGGCAACGGGATCACCGCGGACTACTCGCCGATGCGCCACATGGCGAACATGGAGACCGTCTACACCTACGAGGGGACCCACGACATTCACACGCTTGTTCTCGGCGAGGATCTCACCGGGATACAAGCGTTTCAGTGAGAATCACCGTCGGCGACTGCATCTTCGGTCGGCTCGGTCGAGCTGCTGTCACAGACCTGCGTATTCGCCCAACATGACGGAATACGAAGAGGGATGTGTCCCCAGCCAGATGCGATCATATGGGCGAGGAGGGGTCCCAGACACGACGCTCGTCGCTTGCAACTATCGCCCGCGGCGGCTCGCTGTACACCGTCGGCAAGGTCGTCTCCGATACCGGCGAGTTTCTCTTACACCTCCTCGTCTCGCGGTGGCTCGGCGCGGGACTCTACGGGCTGTTCGCGTACGGCAAAACAGTCGCATTCACCGCCTTATTGCTCACGAATCTCGGTAGCGACAAGTCGATCGTCAGATATCTCCCGCAGTACGAACAGGACCCCGAGCGTCGGCGCTTTCTGCTGGCGCTCGCGTGGCTCACCTCGGTTGCTGGCGGCGTCGCGGTCAGCGGTGGGATGTTCATTTTCGCACCGACGATCGCTCAGCTGACGCTCGACGAGCCAGAGTTCGTCGCCGTGCTGCGCCTGTTTGCGGTGATCCTCCTCGTGGACACCGCTGCGAACCTCCTGTATGCGACGTTTCGGGCGCTCGAACGCATCGAGTACGAAGTCCTCAGTAAGCGTCTGTTCAAACCGATCCTGCGGGTGGTTGCGGTCGGCGTGGCGCTCGTCGGCGGCGCATCGGTGTACGGCGTCGTCGCCGCAATGGTCGTTGCGAGCGTCGTGACGTTAGCGGTCGCAGGATATCTATTCGTGACACGAACGGAGATCCGCCCGCAGCTACGCTCACCGGCGGCGACCCGTGAGACCGTTCGCGGCTACTACAACTACTCGCTCCCGCTGACGGCGAAAGAGGCGGGAACTGTCATGCAAGGCCGTGTCGACGTGTTGATGGTCGGGTTTTTCCTTTCGTCAACTGCGGTCGGCATCTACAACGTCTCGGTGTTGCTGGCCGGCGTGCTCTACGTCCCGCTGCTGGCGGCCAATCAGCTGTTTGCCCCGGTCGCTTCGCGGCTCTACTCACAAGGACAGCTCGCGGACCTCGAAGCGATCTATCGGTCCGTAACCCGGTGGATTCTCACCGTGAGTCTCCTTCTCGCCGCCGTGATCGCGGTGTTTCGGATCGAGCTGTTGGGGCTGTTCGGCCCCGAGTTCACCGCGGGCTCGGTCGTGCTACTGCTGTTCGTGGCTAGTCAGCTCTGCAACGCGGCGACCGGTCCAAGCGGTGACCTGCTGATGATGACTGACCACCAGTACGTCGTCATGATAAACGAGTGGGTGTTCGGTGTTGCCAACGTCGTACTCAACGTCATCTTGATCCAACTGATCGGATTCGTCGGTGCCGCGGTCGCCTCGGCCGGCGTGCTCGCCGTTCGAAATCTGGTGAAAGTCGGTGAAGTCTGGTACTTCGAAGGGCTACTCCCGTACGGACGGTCGTTGTACAAGCCGATCGCTGCCGCCGGCGTCGCCGTCGGGGTGCTACTGGCGGTACAGTTCGTCGCTCCCGACGGACTCGTCGGACTGGCGGTCGGGATTCCGGTCGGCGTCGGCTGCTACGTCGGGACGCTCGGGCTGCTCGGCGTCGAAGACGTCGACTACGCGCTGTACTCGGAGCTCATCGCGTCACCGACCGACACCGACACGCCTTAGTCGAACGCTCCCGAGCATCGAGATGTGGTGGGATGGCAGAGCGGCCCATTGCGCCTGCCTTGAAAGCAGGTAGCCTCACGGCTTCCTGGGTTCAAATCCCAGTCCCACCGTGAGCGTCCGGCGCGAACTGCGCCGGACGCGTTTCGTGCGAGTTTCGTGCGGAGAGGTGGATCGGAGAGCGAGCGGTGAGCGAGCCGTAACGCGGTGAGTGGACGAAACTGTTTGTGATTACATGTTTCTGTCACAACAGTCGCAGAGCAGTCCCGCAGCTCCAGTGATAAACGGCCTGAACCACGAATCCACTCGTCCGTCGCTCTCGATTCCGGTAACACTCACGTCCAGTGACGTGTGGTATCACGACACGCATTATATTTAACAGGTTCCCGGTATATGTTCGAGGTAGGTGATACAACAATGAGTTACGAACTCGATCCGCTTCCGTACGATTACGACGCGCTCGAACCGCACATCTCTGAGCAGGTCCTCGAATGGCATCACGACACCCATCATCAGAGCTATGTGAACGGCTGGAACGCCGCTGAGGAGACGCTCGAAGCCAACCGCGAGGACCACGATTTCGCCTCCTCCGGCGGCGCGCTCCGCAGCGTGACCCACAACTCTTCGGGTCACATCCTTCACGACCTGTTCTGGCAGAACATGTCTGCGGAGGGTGGCGACGCACCCGAGGGAGCCCTCGCCGACCGCATCGAGGAGGACTTCGGCTCGTACGACGCCTGGAAAGGCGAGTTCGAGGCGGCTGCCTCCGCGGCAAGCGGCTGGGCGCTCCTCGTGTACGACACGTTCTCGAACCGGCTCCGCAACGTCGTGGTCGACAAGCACGACCAGGGAGCGATCTGGGGCGGTCACCCCGTCTTAGCACTGGACGTCTGGGAGCACTCCTACTACCACGACTACGGTCCGGCCCGCGGCGAGTTCGTCGACAACTTCTTCGAGGTCGTTGACTGGGAGGAGCCGTCGAGCCGCTACGACCAGGCCGTCGAGCTGTTCGAGTAACCCCGTCGGACGCGCCGCGAAGCGCGCGTCGAACCCCGAATTTTCTTTGGACCACCGCGAGCGAGAAGCGGCCGGTGACCGGAGCGTCTCCCTGCGTATCAGCAGCGTTTACGGAGCCGAGGCCGTATCGCCGCCCATGCCCGAACCGAAGTCGACGTTCGACGCGACGTACCCGTGTGACTTCTACGAGCCGGCGGAGCTGTTCGAGCCGGATCTCATGTACACCGTCCCGGAGATCGCGCGGCTGCTACAGGGGCTCGACCCGGACGCCGAGGTCGACCCGGACACCGAAGCGGTCCTGATCGACTGGGCGATCCCATGGGTGATGACGCACGCCGAAGCGATGGTGATCGCGGAGCCGCTGGCGGAGAACGGGCCCGGGTATTACGGCGTTGCGGAACACGCGATCGACGCAGACGCCGACAGCAGCGGTGATACCCAGGCGTGACCGCCGACCGCTCCGATCAGCCGGTGTTTCTCGTTGCGGCGATCCGGAGCGTGGCGAAGCGGTTTCGACCGTACTGTCAACCGCTTTTGTTGCGGTATCGGCGGCTACTCGAAATTTTCGCTAGAAGCGACGGCGGTCGAAGGAACTACGCGTCAGCCGCGTTCCGCTTCGTGTAGTGGGTGATCGCGGACTCGATGGTGGAGAGTTCAGCGTTGACGCGGCTGTCGGCGACGCGCATGAATCCCGGGGTGTACGACGCGGAGTAGTCGAAGATCGTGTTGACCGCTCGCTTCGGGGCGGAGACGGCCGCGAAGTCCGTGACCGTGTATACGCGCGTGGTCGGGAACGCGGTCCAAAACGTGCTGCTGGCCCAACGGTCATCGTCCTCGAACGTCGTTCCGACGCGGGCGGTCGCGAGGTACTCGCCGTCGTGGTAGAACAGCAACAGGTCCCCTTCTGCCATCCGCTCAAAGGTCGAGCCGTTGCCGCTGTCGTCGTCGACAGCCCACAGGCGAGCCTCGTCGAGGTCCGCGAGCGGTTCCGGGCGGTCGTCGTACTCGGTGAGGTCGACCGCGGACCGGACCGTTCGATCGAAGTTCTCCGGGTCGATCGGGACCAGGAAGACGTTCGCGCTCATTGCCTTTTATTTCGCCGGGAGGGTTTTAAACCCGTTCGTTGCCGGCGCGGTGTGGGTGGGGGGATCAGAGCTCCGATTAGGTGTCGTCGTACTCGGCGTATATCCGATCCATGCGTGCAGCCATAACGAAGTCCGATTCGTGGAGCCCGCCGATGTCGTGGCTCCACATCTCGACGCCCACCTCGCCCCACGAGAGGTGCAGGTCCGGGTGGTGCCACTCTTCTTCCGCGAGCTCGCCGACGTCGTTCGTGAACGCGAGTGCGGTCGCGAAGTCGTCGAACTCGTACGTGGCTTCGAGGTGATGGTCGTCGATGACTTCCCACTCGTCCCCGAGTTCGTCGAGGTACGTCGCGTATTCGTCGTCGGTCAGCGGTTCGTCTCCCTTTTCAGACGGTTCGACCGGCTCATCAGCGAGCGATGATGGCATACCTCATGATTAGGCGACCAGCGGTTTGTACCTTCCGCGGGCGAGGATGTCATCGGGCGTCGGAGCGTCGGCCGCTCACGACTCGCGTTCCGCTCAGGGCGAACGACGCATCTTTATTTTCTGCCCTGCGTTTGAATCCATAGACCCGTCGCTCCGACGGATCACTCCGAGCAGGGGCGGCACAGACCACTATGCAACAGTACCTCGATCTCGTCGACGACACCCTGTCGACGGGCACGTACAAGCCGAACCGGACCGGCGTCGACACGATCGCGTCGTTCAGCGGACAGTACACCGTCGACCTCGCGGACGGCTTCCCGCTGCTCACGACGAAGAAGATGGACGGCTACCGGTGGAACTCGCTGATCCACGAGGTGCTCTGGTACCTCTCGGGCGAGGAACACGTCCGGAACCTCCGCGAGGAGACGAAGATCTGGGACGCGTGGGCCGACGACGAGGGACGCCTCGACACCGCGTACGGCCGCTTCTGGCGCAGGTATCCCGTTCCCAATGGGGCGGACGCGCTTCCGGGCGAGACGTGGCCCGACGACGCTCACCGCTGGATAACTGTCGAAGAGGGCCAGGACGGGACCGAGCGGCGGACCTTCGATCAGATCCAGTACGTGCTCGACACCCTCCGTGAGAACCCGCGGTCCCGTCGCATGGTGGTGAACGCGTGGCATCCCGCAAACGCGGCCGTCTCGACGCTCCCGCCCTGTCACTACACGTTCGTCGTGAACGTCCAAAACGGCCGGCTCAACCTCCATCTCACGCAGCGATCCGGCGACATCGCACTCGGCGTTCCGTTCAACATCGCGGCGTACGCGCTGCTCGCGGGCGCGCTCGCTCAGCGGACCGGCTTCGAGGTCGGCGAGTTCGGCCACACGGTCGTCGACGCACACGTCTACTGCGGCCGCGGCGAGCGCGGCGAGTGGTATGCAAAGAATCTCAAATACGTTCAAGAACGGCTCGAAAACGTCGAGAACGCGGCGGAGTACCTCGATGTCAAAAGCTGGGTCGAGCGAACGGCCCCCGACGAAGCCAGCGGCGAAGACGGGTATGACCACGTCCCGGGACTTCTCGAACAGCTCTCGCGGGAGCCAAAAGATCGACCTCGGATCGAAATCGCCGACAAGCCGCTCGACGAGCTAACCTACGACGACATCACGGTCGTCGACTACGACTCCGCGGACGGGCTCTCGTTCGCGGTCGCAGAGTGATGGGGGGTGGTGAGGACGGCGGCGACAAAGAGCGGACCGCGACCACGGACTCCGCGAGTGCGGACCCCGTGATCGTTCTCGTCGCCGCAGTCGCCGAGAACCGGGTCATCGGCGACGACGGCGGCATGCCGTGGCACTACCCCGCCGACCTCGCGCATTTCAAACGCCTGACCGTCGGCCATCCCGTGATCGTCGGCCGGGCAACGTACGAGAGCATCGCCGACCGGATCGGCGGGCCGCTCCCCGATCGGACCAGCGTCGTGTTGACGACCCGTGACATCGACGACGACGATCTCCCCGAGGGCGCCG